>JALTLT010000115.1 GCA_027001815.1 Gammaproteobacteria bacterium
GCCCCCGGATCCACTGCCTGCGCGACGCAACCCGCGGCGGGATCGGTACCGTGCTCAACGAGTTCGCGAGCGCCAGCGGCGTCTGCCTGAGGATCGACGAGAGGGCCCTGCCGATCCGCCCCGAGGTACGCGGAATGTGCGAAATCCTGGGCCTCGATCCGCTCTATCTGGCCAACGAGGGCAAGCTGGTGGCGGTCATCCCCCGGGAACACGCCGACGCCCTCCTGGAAACCATGCAGCGACACCCCGCAGGAGAGGGGAGCACCCTCATCGGTGAGGTGGTCGAATCCCCCGCCGCCACTGTCGTTCTCGCCACTGCCTTCGGAGGCGAGCGCCTGATCGACATGCTTGTGGGCGAACAGCTCCCCCGCATATGCTGAGGTCGGGAGAATCGGGGTGACCACCATCCTGCTCGTGAGTCTCCTGATCGGCATGCGCCACGCTCTGGAGAGCGACCACCTCGCTGCCGTCGCCTCCCTCGCCACCCGTTCACCCGGCCTCTGTCAGACCCTGCTGCTGGGTACGATCTGGGGCATTGGCCACACTCTCGCCCTCCTCCTGTTCGGCTCTGTGGTGGTGTGGCTGGGGTCCACCGTTCCCCGGGCACTGGCAGAGGGGCTGGAATTGATCGTGGCCATCATGCTGCTGGCCCTCGGAACGGAGGTGCTGCTGCGGCTGCACCGGCGTCGGAACCGGCCCAGCGCCGGGGATAGTGGAGACCTCCCCCCCCACGCCCCACTTCACCGCCTCACCCTCCGCGCCCTGCTGGTAGGAGTGGTTCACGGCATGGCCGGAACCTCCGCCCTCCTCCTCCTCGCCCTGCCGGCCATCGAGACGCCCTGGGAGGCGATGGTCTATATCCTCACCTTCGGCCTCGGTTCCATCCTCGGCATGGCAGCGCTCTCCGCCATGATCGCCCTGCCGCTCTCGCGCAGACCCACCTCCCGCCAGGACGCCCTGCAAATCGCCGTCGGGCTGTTCACCCTCGGCTCCGGCTTCCGGATCGCATGGAACCTCCTCGCCTGCTGAATCGGCCGGGTTTTGGAATCTCTGATTTATTCAGAGATTCCTGCGGCACAGGGATGTGCCGCCAAAATCAGTCACCGCAGGCGATTGATTTTGCAAGGGAACCGGAAACCGCGCTTTTCGGCCCCCGTACTCTGACAATTCAGGGATGAATTGTTCGGAGTTTCCTTAACAGGCTGATGAAAAACACCGTTTTCCGGCAGCCTGTGCCGCGGTGCATGGATGCACCGCCGTTTTCAATGAGGCCAGCAGCCTGTTGGACTTTGACAGGCGGTCAGGTTTTGGTGCTTTCCGCGGGGCCCCGAGAGGCGGGAAGGCCCTCCCGGGGGACGCCGTGAACCCATCCCTGGGGGCTCGTCGGCGGCATCCCTGCCGCCAACGCCCCCGGGAGGGCCTTCCCGCCTCTCGGGGCGGAGTGACCTTCAGCTTGAAGTTCGACAGGCTGCTGGCCTCATTGAAAACGTCAGGAAGGAGGAAGCCGGAAATCGCATTTTCGGCTTCAGGCTCTCCACCTCCACCTCACCTTCGGCTACGGAAGCGTCGCCATGAACGATTCCACTCCCATCCGTCTCTCCATCTCGGGCATGAGCTGTGCCGGCTGTGTCAAGGCCGTCGAGGACGCGCTCTCCGGGGTTCCCGGCGTGGAGCGCGCCGAGGTCAATTTCGCCGAACACACCGCCCAGGTGAGCGGGGCGGTCACCGCCGAGGCGCTGGTCGCCGCGGTCCGGGCAGCCGGCTACGAGGCCCAGGAGATGGTGGGTGAGACGGACCTGCTGGAGCGGGAGCGGGAAGAGGAGGCGTGGTACCGGGACCGGTTGCGCCGCACGGCGGTCGCCGCGGCGGTGGGTGTCCCCCTGTTCGTCGCCGGTGTGGCCGGCTGGCTGCCGGAGATGGAGGGGGGCGGCCGTCTCTTCTGGCTGCTGGCGGGATTGGCCACCCTGGGGTCCATGGCCTGGGCCGGCGGGCATTTCTTCCGCGGCGCCTGGAAATCGCTGCGCAACCACTCCGCCAACATGGATACCCTGGTGGCGGTGGGTACCGGCACCGCCTGGCTCTACTCCATGGCGGTCGTCCTCTTTCCCGACGCGGTGCCGGCGCTGGCCCGTCACGCCTATTTCGACGCCTCCGCCATCATCATCGCCCTGGTCAACCTGGGATCGGCGCTGGAGCTGCGTGCCCGTGGCCGCACCTCCCAGGCGATCCGCAAGCTGATCGGACTTCAGCCGCGTACCGCCCGGGTGGTGCGGGATGGCCGCGAAATGGATGTGCCGGTGGAGGAGGTGGGGCTCGACGAGACCCTGCGCGTCCGCCCCGGCGAGAAGATTCCGGTCGATGGCGTGGTCATCGAGGGCCATTCGACGGTGGACGAGTCGATGCTCACCGGCGAGCCGCTGCCGGTGGAGAAGGGGGTGGGCGACGAGGTGGTGGGCGGTACCCTGAACCGCAGCGGAACCTTTCTCTTCCAGGCCAAGCGCATCGGCCGCGAGACGGTGCTGGCGCGCATCGTGGAGATGGTGCGGGAGGCACAGAACTCCAAGCCGGCCATCGGCCGGCTCGCCGACCGGGTGGCGGCGGTCTTCGTCCCGGCGGTGATGATCGTCGCGGTGCTCACCTTCCTCGCCTGGTACGATCTGGGGCCCGAACCGCGGCTCAGCTACGCTCTGGTGACCATGATGACGGTGATGATCATCGCCTGTCCCTGTGCCCTCGGTCTCGCCACCCCCATCTCCATCATGGTTGGCGTGGGCAAGGCGGCCGAGGCGGGTGTGCTGATCCGCAACGGGGAGGCGCTGCAGCAGGCGGGCAGGCTCGATATGGTGATCCTCGACAAGACCGGCACGGTCACCGAGGGGCGGCCGCGGGTCACCGCCCTCACGCCGCTGGAGGGGTTCGACGAGGCGGAGCTGCTGCGCCTGGCCGGCGCCCTGGAGGCGGGCTCCGAGCATCCCCTGGCGGAGGCGGTGCTGGAGAGCGTCCGCGAACGGGGTATCGAGCCTCCGGCGGTCGAGGGGTTCGAAGCGGCCACCGGGCGTGGCGTACACGGCGTGGTGGAGGGGCGCGAGGTGTGGCTCGGCAACCGCCGCTGCCTGGAGGAGGCGGGGATCGATCCGGCCCCCCTCGACGAAGCTGCAGGGAGCCTGGCGGCCCAGGGCATGACCCCTCTCCACCTGGCCGTCGATGGGCGCCCCGCGGGGCTGGTGGCGGTCGCCGATCCGGTCAAGGAGGAGGCGGCCGAGGCGGTGGCGGCCCTCCATCGGCGCGGGATGCGGGTGGTGATGGTGACCGGCGACCATCGGGCCACCGCCGAGGCGGTGGCGGCCCGGATCGGCATCGACCAGGTGCGGGCGGAGGTTCTGCCTGGAGAGAAGGCCGAGGTGGTCGCCGAGCTCCAGGCCTCGGGGCAGGTGGTGGGCATGGTGGGCGACGGCATCAACGACGCCCCGGCGCTCGCCCTTGCCGATGTGGGCTTCGCCATCGGTACCGGCACCGATATCGCCATCGAGAGCGCCGATGTCACCCTCATGAGCGGTTCGCCCCTGGCGGTGGTGGACGCCATCGACATCTCGCGGGCGACGGTGCGCAACATCCGTCAGAATCTCCTCGGCGCCTTCATCTACAACACGCTGGGCATTCCGGTGGCGGCGGGCATCCTCTACCCTCTCTGGGGCGTGCTTCTCAACCCCATGATCGCCGGCGCGGCGATGGCCATGTCCTCGGTGACGGTGGTCACCAACGCCAACCGGCTGCGGGCCCTGCGTCTCAACCGGACGATCCGGGAGGGGGGTGAGTGATGGTCGATGTGCTGGTCAATCTGGGCGGTCTGCTGCTGGTCGCGCTGATCGTCTGGTGGTTCTGGCTGAGCCGCTGAGGAGTTGATATGGGCTGGTGGGGCAAGATCATCGGCGGCGCCTTCGGCTTCGCCCTCGGTGGCCCCCTCGGGGCAATGCTGGGGGCGGCGCTGGGGCACAACTTCGACCGCGGCCTGGATGGCGTGATGAAGGAGCCGCCGCCCGGCGCCGGTGTCGATCCGGAGCGGCTCCAGGGGGCCTTCTTCTCCGCGGTCTTCTCCCTCATGGGTCACCTGGCCAAGGCGGATGGCCGGGTCTCGCCGGACGAGATCGCCATGGCGGAGGGGGTGATGGCACAGATGCACCTCTCCGCGGAACAGCGGCGGGCGGCGATCCACCTCTTCAACGAGGGCAAGCGGGCCGACTTCCCCCTGGAGGAGGTGGTGGCCCAGTTCCGGCGCGAGGCGCGGGGTCGGCGCACCCTGATGCAGATGCTGCTGGAGATCCTGATCGGCACCGCCCTGGCCGACGGCGACCTCTCGCCCCCCGAGCACGAGGCGCTGTGGCGGATCGCCGAGGGGCTCGGCTGGCGGCGGCCCCTCTTCGAGCAACTGGTGGCGATGGTCCAGGCCCAGCGTTTCTATGGCCACGCCGCAGCCGGTGAGGCGGGGGGCGGCGGGATGGAGGCCCTGGAGCAGGCCTACGCCCTGCTGGGCATCTCCTCCGATGCCGGCGACGCGGAGGTGAAGCGCGCCTACCGCCGGCTGATGAGTCAGCACCACCCGGACAAACTGGTGGCGCGGGGGCTGCCGGAGGAGATGCTGGAGGTGGCCAAGGAGAAGACCCAGGAGATCCGCGCCGCCTACGACCGCATCAAGGAGGCGCGCGGCATGCGCTGAGAGGGCGGCGGGTTCCGGCGCTCTCCGCAGGACGGAGCCGGCCCCGGGTGAAGGTCCGTCGGACCCGGGGGCGTGGCTTCAGCCCAGCCCCAGGTAGCGCCCCCCGCCGGCGACGACGATGGTGGCCAGGCCGAGCAGCAGGTTGAACCCCACCAGTTTGCGGATGGTGGCCAGCGCCTTGCCCCCGGCCGGCCAGTCCTGATCGGTCACCGCCCGCTTCAGGGCGGCGTAGGGGACGAAGAAGACGAAGAGGTAGACGGCGATCATCAGCAGGCCGATACCGTTCATCACGTGCACGTAGAGGGGGCTGCCGGCGAAACCCTGGAAGATGTTGAAGATCATCCAGTAACCGGTGGCGGGGACCACCGTCACCGAGACCCAGACCCAGGGGAAGAAGCGGCGGAAGACCGCCACCCAGAGAGGCAGCCGCTGGGGTGGTTCCAGTTGCTCCACGGCAGCGGGGCGGAGTACCTGGTGGGCGAAGAACATGCCACCCACCCAGACGACGACGGCGAGCAGGTGGAGGGCGAGATTGATGGAGATGATGGGCATCGTCTTTGGTTCCTCTTCTTCTCGGGCGCGTGGAGGTGTCACAGGTGTGTGACCGCTCCGATCCATCCCCGTTCCCCGCCCTACCCGGTCAGGGCGGCGGGAGTCATGAGACGTTCGAACCCGATCGCCACCAAATTCCCGGAAATGTGACGGGATTCTGGCATTTACGTTGCGGTTCTGTTTGCACCGGGGGGTGGCTATGGTACCATTTGGCCACGTTTTTTGCCGATCCGGTGGAGGAGGTCCGCCGGGTCTGTCGTCGTTTACATCACTTCGCCAGTTCGGGTTGGCGCGGACCGGCTCCCTGGGGCAAGGCAGAACAATGATAAGACAGCGTACGTTGAAGAATGTGATCCGCGCGACGGGGGTGGGGTTGCATACGGGCAAGAAGGTCTATCTGACCCTTCGGCCCGCGCCGGTGGATACGGGAATCATCTTTCGGCGGGTGGATCTCCCGGAGGTGGTCGAGATCCGTGCCAGTCACGAGAACGTGGGCGATACCCGACTCTCCACATCGCTGGTCAGGGGGGATGTCCGCATCTCCACCGTCGAGCATCTCCTCTCCGCCCTCGCCGGGCTGGGCATCGACAACGCCTTCATCGACCTCAGTGCCCCGGAGGTGCCGATCATGGATGGCAGCGCCGGGCCCTTCGTCTTCCTGATCCAGTCGGCCGGCATCGAGGAACAGAATGCTCCCAAGCGTTTCATCCGCATCCTCAAGAGCGTGAAGGTGGAGGAGGCCGACAAATGGGCCCGCTTCGATCCCTTCGACGGTTTCAAGGTGGGGTTCGCCATCGATTTCGATCATCCCGTCTTCCAGGCACGCCGCCAGCAGGCGGAGGTGGACTTCTCCACCACCTCCTTCGTCAAGGAGGTGAGCCGCGCCCGCACCTTCGGTTTCATGAAGGATATCGAGATGCTGCGTCAGAACGAGCTGGCGCTGGGTGGCAGTCTGAGCAATGCGGTGGTGGTGGACGACTTCCGGGTGCTCAACGAGGATGGCCTGCGCTACGAGGACGAGTTCGTCAAGCACAAGATCCTCGATGCCATCGGTGATCTCTACCTGCTGGGCCACAGCCTGATCGGTGCCTTCACCGGCCACAAGTCGGGTCACGCCCTCAACAACTGCCTGTTGCGCACCCTGATGGCCGACGAGTCCGCCTGGGAGGAGGTCACCTTCGAGGACGAGAGCGACCCGGTTCCCATCTCCTTCATGCAGCCGGTGCAGAGTACCTGACACCGCCCGACGGGGGTGGTGCGGGAGAGGGGGCCTGCGGGCCCCTTTCTCGTGGGCGGAGCGGTCAGTTGCGACGGCGGCCCGCCAGCCGCTGGAGGGCCTGCCGCCGGGCCCCCTCCGGCAGCGGCTCAGCCT
>JALTLT010000116.1 GCA_027001815.1 Gammaproteobacteria bacterium
TACTGTGCCGGGGCGAACTTGCCGGCCAGGGCGGCGGCCAGCCCTGCACCGAACATGATGCCGAAGTTCATCACCGACGTCACCTCTGCCAGCACGCTGTGGTTGAGAGCTCGCAGCGGATAGCCGGAACTCCAGTAGCTGAAGTGAGTCGGATCGCCCCCGAAGGCCTGATAGAGCTTGGCTCCCCAGAGGCCGAAGGCGAAGGTGATGGACCAGGGATGGCCCGCCAGCAACAGGGTGAGGAAGGCGAACATGGCAAGGCCCAGAGCCCCCCAGGCCAAGGGCCAGGGACCGAAGATGAGCCGGTCGAGGAAAGGCTTGTGCTGATCGCCGGGCACCTCGAAGAGGGAGACGACTGCGCCGTTGCGCCGCCTCTCGACCCGCGTCACCAGCAGATAGATGGCGGCGAGCAGCACCAGCTCCAGGGCGAGGGCGGAGGGCCAGCCCAGCTCCCGGATCAGGGAGATACGTCCCGCACTGGGCAGCTCCAGCCACCACGGCAGGTGGATACTGCCGATGAAGGAGCCGAGGATGAAGAAGATCAGGGTGATGATCATGTCGGTCTGCCCCTGACCGACGGTGAAGAGGGTACCGGAGGCGCACCCCCCTCCCAGCAGCATGCCGATGCCGAACAGGAAGGCACCCACCGCCACCGAGGTTCCGACCGGCGCGAGGGCGGGACTGGCGTGCAGGGCGGGGAAGACGCCGGCCAGGACGGGAAAGAAGAGAGTCGCCGCCAGGGCGAAGAGCAGGAGCTGCCCCCGGATGCCGGCGCTGTGACGGCTGCGGATGAAGCGGCTCCAGCCTCCGGTGAAACCGAACATGGCATGCATCAGGCTGATTCCGAGGCCGACCGCGACCAGAAACAGCAGTGCCTGCCGGGTACTGATCTCCGCCTGCAGGAAGAGACTGAGGGCCAGTATGGACACCACCATAAACAGGGCCGTTCCCTTGTTGGGTTCGACCGCCGGCTCGCATCTGTTCACGCTGTGCTCTCCACTCTGTGGGATCGATGAAGTCGCCATCCTACCACCTTCTCACCCATGCCCTGTAGCCGACGGTGTGCAAGAATTGGTCATGCGAACGGTCGAATCGAGGGCGAGGGGCGTGAAGGAAGCGGAGAGGTTCATCGAGGTGATGCAACGGGAGTTCCCGCTCGAGGCGGGGCTCATCCATCTCAATCATGCCGCCGTGGGTCCCTGGCCCCGGCGGGCGGCCGAGGCGGTTCGCCGCTTCGCGGAGGAGAACCTGCACCGGGGCTCGCTCCACTACGGGGCCTGGCTGGAGACGGAAGCGCGACTGCGTCGGCGCCTGGCCGCCCTGATCGGTGAGGAGGCCGGCGACATCGCCTTGCTCAAGAACACCTCCGAGGGGCTCTCGGTGATCGCCCACGGCCTCTCCTGGAGAACGGGCGACCAGGTGGTGATCCCGGCGGGCGAGTTTCCCAGCAACCGGATCGTCTGGGAGTCGCTGGCGCCCCAGGGGGTGAGGGTGATCCGCGTCCCCCTGCCACTGGACG
>JALTLT010000117.1 GCA_027001815.1 Gammaproteobacteria bacterium
CGCCACGGTTGCCCAGCTCCATCTGGGCAACCGTGGCGCGGGAGACGCCCAGCCTCTCGGCCACCTGCTGCTGGGTCAGGCCGCACGCCTCCCGCGCCCGGCGCAGGCGGCGCCCCAGCTCCCGACGATCGATCATCGCGTCCCTCCCAGGACCACCTGGGCCCCTCCCGGACCACCCGATTACGCCTGATATGTTAGGAAACCTAACGCCATTTTGCAATAAAATACTGCGACGTTAACTACTTGTTCTTGCGATCTCACGCCGCCCACCGCTCGGACAGCACCTCGGCCTGCTCGAGGACGGTCCGGGTGGCCTTCTCCGCGGCCCAGGGAGCGCGAGCCCGCTCGTCAGCCGTTCAAGGCCGCCACCGCCCGGCCTCTCAGTCCCACAGCAGACCCGCGTCCCCAAACCGCAACCCCAGCTTCTCGCAAACCGGACAGAGGTAACTACCGTCGTCCAGGTCCGCTGCGACTGCAGCATCGAGCGTCCACTCCGGAAACAGCCGCCGCTTCCCTGGTTCCCCCCTCAAGCTCGCGTCCGAATACAACACCACATCCGAGGATCCACATTGTTCACAGACGCCCGCAGCAGCTCGCACGTCCACAGCAACCACCTCCCGGCAGACACGGCACAGCGCCGGCCACCAGAAATGGTTCGGATCAAATCCACACCCCACCGTAACGGACCGCCGTTCGTAACCGCAGATCTCGCATTGCGCATCCACCGCCCCACCCATGACACACCTCCCCGGCCCGGCTGGGCCTACCTGGCAGGCTTCGACCAACCGGGGCCATTCTTTGCTAGGCAGTGGCTCAGAAAGTAAGCCTCCGTCCCGTGCCCACGCGTCTTCATTTCGTGCCGCGTCAAGCTCTCGGCCAGACGCGTCAGCCTTGGACATTCATCCCGCGGGCGGCTTCACCACGACCTCCTCGCGAGGCCCGCTCATGCACCAGCGACCCCTCGCCCAACCTGCTCCCATTTCTCCTCGAATTTCGGGACCGCGTAATCTCTGGGCTGCAGCCAGTACGACACCCTGCCGTCTTTTACGCCCCTGTGTGCGAGCGCCTTCACCTGAGAAGGGCGCATCACGTAGCAGCGTGGATGCTCGGCAAGGAGGTCGTTCACGATCACCCAGAAGTCCCCCATGATTCTGTCAAGATCCGCGCCAAGCGGGACGGGGCTTTTCCTGCTCAATGACTTCACCTGGAACGTGCGCATTCTGGTGCCGTCCATGCTGAAGCATATGATGTCGACGCCCTTTGCGTTTCGCGACGTGGGCATCACGTTCCATCCGAGGCGGGAGAGCTTGTAGCACGCGTAGTACAAGCCCATGTTGCCCACGATCTGCGGCGGATGGCGCTTCGTCATTTCGTTTACCCTCTATCCTGGCACCGTACCGCGCCCCTGCTCACATCGCTCTGCTCACGCGGCCCAGCGTTCCGATAGCACCTCGGCCTGCTCGAGGACGGTCCGGGTGGCCTTCTCCTGCTTGTCGGGCGGGTAGCCATGCTTGCGCAGGATGCGCTTGACGATCACCCGCAGCTTCGCCCGGACGTTCTCCCGCACCGTCCAGTCGATGGTCACGTTCCGCCGCACGGCCTCCACGAGCTCGCGGGCGATCGCCTTCAAGGTCTCGTCGCCCAGCACCTTGACCGCGCTGTCGTTGGTCTCCAGGGCGTCGTAGAAGGCAACCTCCTCCTCGGTGAGCCCGAGCCGCTCGCCGCGCCGCTCGGCCTCCCGGAGCTCCTTCGCCAGCTCGATCAGCTCCTCGATGACCTGGGCGGCCTCGACGGCCCGGTTCTGGTAGCGCCGGATCGTGCGCGCCAGCATCTCGGCGAAGGACCGGGACTCCACCACGTTCGTGCGCGCCCGCCGCCGGATCTCGCCCTGCAGGAGACGCTTGAGCGCCTCGACCGCCAGGTTCTTGTAAGGTGTGCCGCGCGCCTCCGCCAGGAACTCCTCCGAGAGGATGGAAATGTCGGGCTTGTCCAGGCCGGCCGCTGCGAAGATGTCCACGACCCCCTGCGGCGCGATGACCTTCTCCACGATCTGCCGGACGGCGTGCTCGATGTCCACCGTCCCGTTTCCGTTGCCTGGCGTACGCTTGGCCAGCGCCGCCGCCACGGCCTGGAAGAAGGCCACGTCGTCGCGGATCGCCATCGCCTCGTCCGCGGGCGTGGCCAGGGCGAACGCCTTCGACAGGTCGCGCACGGCGTCCCGGAAACGCTTCTCCCCGTCCTCGAGCCCGAGCACGTGGTCCAGCGCCGCGCGGATCAGGTCGAGGCGCGCCTCGGGTGGGCCCGTGTGCCAGACCGACCAGTCGAAGCCGTGCATGAGGTCGCGGCACACCTCGTATTTCTCCTGCATCACGGACACCGCCTCGCGCTGGTTGATGGCCGTCCGCCCCGTCCCGCCGCTCTCCGTGTAGGTGGCCAGCGCGCGCCTGAGCTCGGCGGCGAGGCCGATGTAGTCCACCACCAGCCCGCCGGGCTTGTCGCGGAAGACGCGGTTCACGCGGGCGATGGCCTGCATGAGGCCGTGGCCCCGCATGGGCTTGTCCACGTAGAGGGTGTGGAGGCTCGGGCAGTCGAAGCCGGTCAGCCACATGTCCCGCACGATGGCCAGCCTGAAGGGGTCCTCCGGGTCGCGGAAGCGGTTGGCGAGCAGCTCCCTGCGGGGCTTGTTGCGGATGTGGGGCTGCCACTCCGGCGGGTCCGAGGCCGAGCCCGTCATGACCACCTTCACGGCCCCCTCCTCGTCCCGGTCGCTGTGCCATTCCGGCCGGAGGGCGACGATCTTGCGGTAGAGCGCCACACAGATCCGCCGGCTCATGCAGACCACCATCGCCTTGCCGTCCATACTCTCCAGCCGGCGCTCGAAGTGCTCCACCAGGTCCGTCGCGATGAGGTCGAGGCGCCGGTCGGCGCCCACCACCGCCTCGAGCTGGGCCCACTTCGTCTTCAGCCGCTCCTTGCGCTCGACCTCCTCCCCCTCGGTGACCTCCTCGAACTCCTCGTCGATCCTGGGCTTGAGCTCCTCCGGCAGCTCCAGTCGCGCCAGCCGGCTCTCGTAGTAGATGGGCACCGTGGCCCCGTCCTCCACCGCCCGCTAGATGTCGTAGATGGAGATGTAGTCCCCGAAGACGGCGCGGGTGTTCCTGTCCTCCTTCTCGAGCGGGGTGCCGGTGAAGCCGATGAAGGAGGCGTTCGGCAGCGCGTCGCGCATGTGGCGCGCGAAGCCGTCGATGAAGTCGTACTGGCTGCGGTGGGCCTCGTCGGCGATGACCACGATGTTGCGGCGCTCCGAGAGCACCGGATGCCGGTCGCCCTTTTCGTCCGGCAGGAACTTCTGGATGGTGGTGAACACCACCCCGCCGGACTCGACGCTCAGGAGCTCGCGCAGATGGGCGCGGCTTGCGGCCTGCACCGGCGGCTGGCGGAGCAGGTCCTGGCAGCGGGAGAAGGTGCCGAAGAGCTGGTCGTCCAGGTCGTTGCGGTCGGTCAGCACCACCACGGTGGGGTTCCCCATGGCCGGCTCGCGGACGATCCGCCCCGCGTAGAAGGCCATGGTCAGGCTCTTGCCCGACCCCTGGGTGTGCCATACGACGCCGATGCGCCGGTCGCCCGGCTCCCCGCCGTGCTGCTGTCCCGCCTCGTAGCGCCCCCGCTGGTCTTCCACGCCTTCCGCGAGCGCCGCCGCGCGCAGGGTTTCCGCCACCGCCACCCGGACCGCGTGGAACTGGTGGTAGCCCGCCATCTTCTTGGCCAGCCGTCCGCCACCCTCGTCCTCGAAGACGACGAAGTCCCGGAGCAGCTCCAGGAAGCGGCGGCGCTCGAACACGCCCTTCAGGAGCACCTCGAGCTGCGAGCGCCCCTCGTCCTCCACCGCCCTGCCGGAGATGGTCCGCCAGGGCTTGAACCACTCCCTGCCCGCCGTCAGCATCCCAATCCGCACCTCCAGCCCGTCCGAGACGACCAGGAAGGCGTTGTGCTCTAAGAGCGAGGGGATCTCCGCCTTGTAGGTCTGGAGCTGCCGCCACGCCGTCCAGATGGTGGCGTTCTCGTCCGCCGGATTCTTGAGCTCGATGACCGCGAGCGGCAGGCCGTTCACGAACAGCACGACGTCCGGCCGCCGCACGTGCCGGTCCTCCACGACCGTGAACTGGCTGACCGCGAGCCAGTCGTTGTTGTCCGGCTCCTCGAAGTCGATCACCCGCACCTGCGCCCCCGCCACCGACCCGTCCGGCCGCCGGTACTCCACCGTCACGCCGTCCACCAGCATCCGATGCGCCGCCCGGTTGCGCGCCTCCAACGTCGCCCCCTCCGGCCGCCTGATACGTCGGAAGGCGTCCTCCAGCGCTTCTGGTGAAGCTCCGGGTTCAGTCGCATCAATGCATCGCGCAAACGACTATCGAGCAACACCACGCCGAAATCAGGTCGCTCGGCATCTGGCGCCTCAGGCGCGACCTGTGCACCAGGAATCGGCATCCATCCTGTTGCATTCAGGATAGCCAGAGCCGCTTTTTCTACATCGCATTCAGCAAAACGGTTCACGATGCCCCGACTTCCGCCTCCTGTATCTCCTTCAGCGTACGGCCCTTTGCGTCCTTCCATTCCGTGCGACCATTGGCAGCGCGTCCGAGCAGAACACCGGCTGCGGTCGATGGCGAATTGAAGCTATAGTCTTGCATAAACCGAAAGACCGTACCGTGATCCTCTAGCACACCTTTTTTCAGCAACAGCCGACGCAGCTCAGAAAGATGCGGAGGAATTGACCGAACCTCTTCCTTGACAGCTTGCGAATCTTTCCGGACGATGAAACCCTCGCTCGTGTCAACACCTCGCGCCTTGATCCCCTTGGCTTCCAGCAAAAGGTCTCGCCCACCTCTCCGCACTCCCGCGATCGTCTCGAAGAACCCTGCACCCATCAACGGAAGACAAAGAAGCATATCTGCCAAAAATGCTTCCGCATCCGCCGCATCGGCTTCAGACAGCACTGGCCGCTGTGGCGCATTGCCGTTGTCCAGCTCACAACGCTTCGCCTCGTTCGCGAGCGCTACCAGGCGTGCCTCTAGATATCTCACATGTGCCTTGTTTAGGTACTGGTCCTTGCTGGTAAAAAACGGCTGCATGTGTCCAGAAGTCCTTTGTCTTCGCATGTTGATCGAGCCGGGCCGTGACATCTTCTCCTTCTCCTACATACACCCTAGGCATCTGACCCGTCTCTCCTGGTCCCCACAAGATATACACGCCTGCGCGCCTAAGCTCAGATCGAGCTCTTACCTCCGCGTACAGCGAACGTGGAAAAACGATGCCCTGCCCCGTCCAGTTGGATTTTTCGACGACGCGGATACCCTCGGGGTCCCCAGACGGGATGAAGATGCGGACCGAGAATGCCTGCCGCCCAATCATGACGCGATCCGCTCCACGGACTCCTGAACGTGCGAAACGCGCAATGCGCCGGAGACAAGCTTCGGCAAAAGCGCATCGCGCAACCCGGAAAGGGTGCAGGACTCTCGGCTACACGACAAGGCCCGTTCCAGCAACGAACCAACCAATCCTTCAAAAGATGCCGCAAGGGAATCGGGGGGCCTAACGACAGACAGTCTTAGAATCGCATTTGGTTGCGCTCGCTGGTGGCACACCGATCGTTCACGTGGTTGGACATCAACAAGCCACGCACGCTCGATCTCCCGGTTGAGTTTAGAGAACAACACCACGCCCGGTGGTAGACGCCACTTCTGGCTCTTGATTCCTGCGCCCAGCTCCATTTTTGGCCACCGCCATTCATCGAATGCCGGAATACTGAAGTGACAAAACATCGCGTCTGGCGATTGCTGTGGATTTTCGCTATCGCGAAGGTGCACGGCCACATCACCGAACCTTGCTGCTTCCCACCCCTCGGGGATCTCCCCCATCTCTGAGCCCACCAGGCGACCGGGGAAGAGGTCGTAGAGGTGGGCGGGGAGGCCGGGGAGGGATTGGCCGCGCTGCCAACGGCCTTCCATCTTGGCCCGCACGGGCACGAAGTCCACGAACCAGGCTTTGAAGATGGCCCGGGCCATCTCCTCCAGGGTTTCGCTCATCCGCCGCAGGAGTTCGCTCTTGTCGTCCAGGGTGCCCAGGATGTGGGCGATCGCGCGTTGTTCGGAGAGGGGGCGCCATAAAACGCTGATGGTCGCCAAGTCTCTTGCTCGTATACCGGATGCTCCCGCCCCCTGTTCGACTATGCTCCAAATTGCTGCGCGCCCTTCGTAAGAGCGGAAGTAATAATAGTAGAACAGAGGATCAGCTTTTTGGGGATCCAGCCTGACCCGCGTTACATGTGACTCAAAGGTTACAGGTTCATTGTCTTCTAGAAAGATGGAACATTTGACGGCTCCTTCAAGGACCAACGATTGTCTGGCGAACAGCAGGTCTCCTTTCTTGAGAAGAAACTTTTCTACTTCTACTTTGCTTAGAGGTACACGTTCCATCGGAATATTACGAAGTCTTGGATGGGCAAAAAGCTGGCCCATGTTAACCATCTTTACGCCTTCTCCTCGCATGGCTTTAGGGCGATTTAGCCCGTTACGCGGCGGTTCAAGGAAAAGATCGCCAAATGGACGAGTGACACAT
>JALTLT010000118.1 GCA_027001815.1 Gammaproteobacteria bacterium
GCCCCCAGGGGTGAGGAGAGACCCTTCGTCCAGTGGACGAAGGAAGCTCTCCGAACGCCCCGCCAGGGATGGCGGGGCCGGGCTTTTCGGCGAAGCAGGACCGCACGGCCGAAAAGGGTTTGCGGCGTCTCCCGGAAGGGCCTCCCCGCCTCGACAAACCCGCTGCCGTGACCTATCACTGGGACATCGATGTGGCGCGCGTGCAGCGCGCCCGACCCATCCTTTCTCACGGAGGTACCCCCATGGGCTGGAAAGTGACCGATCTCTCCGCGGAGGATCGCGCGCGCCTCAATACGCTGCTCGATCGCATGCGCCAGCGCTCCGATCAGTTCATCGGCTATCCCGTCACCTGCGAGTTCGACTACAGCGCCCTCTACCCCTTTCTCTCCCTGCCCATGAACAACGTGGGCGACCCCTATGAGCCCAATCTCTTCCACCTCAACACTCACCAGATCGAGCGGGAGGTGCTGGCCATCTTCCGCGAGTGGAACCATGGTGACGAGGAGGAGATCTGGGGCTACATGACCAGCGGGGGCACAGAGGGCAACATGTACGGCATCTTCCTCGCCCGTGAGCTCTACCCGGACGGGGTGGTCTACTACTCGGAGGACACCCACTACAGCGTCGCCAAGAGCCTGCGGCTGCTCAACGTCCGTTCCATCATGATCAAGAGCCAGCCCAACGGCGAGATGGACTATGACGACCTGCGGGAGACCCTGCGCATTCACCGTGACGCGCCGCCGATCGTCTTCGCCAACATCGGCACCACCATGAAGGGGGCGGTGGACGATCTGGCCAGGATCCGCGGGCTGTTCGAGGAGCTGGCGATCCCCCGCCACTACATCCACGGCGATGCCGCGCTGTCGGGGATGATCCTCCCCTTCGTCGACGATCCCCAGCCCCACGACTTCGCCGCCGGCATCGACTCCATCTCCATCAGCGGCCACAAGATGATCGGCAGCCCCATGCCGTGCGGCGTGGTCCTGGCGAGACGGGAGAACGTGCGCCGCATCGCCCGGGCGATCGAGTACGTGGGATCGCTGGACACCACCATTGCCGGCTCGCGCAACGCGGTGACCCCCCTGTTCCTGTGGTTCGCCCTCAAGACGGTGGGCACCGAAGGCTTCCGGCGCATCGTCGCCGAGTGCCTGGAGACGGCGGACTACGCCATCGAAGCCTTCGCCCGGGCCGGCATCGAGGCGTGGCGCAACCGCAACTCCATCACCGTTGTCTTCCCGCGGCCGGCGCCGGAGGTGGTGCAGAAGTGGCAGATGGCGGTCCAGCACGACATCGCCCACGTGATTACCATGCCCCACGTGAAACGGCGCCACATCGACGCGCTTATCGAGGACATCCGTGCCGTGGAGGCGGGTCGCTCCATCGCCGTCGCGCCACCACCGACGCCCCGCGAGCCGCCCTCCCGGCCGGCGAGCCGGATCGAGGCCGCCTCGGTGAGCCGGCAGCTCACCCTGATCGGCCACAACCGCCCCGGCATGCTGGCCGATGTCTCGGCGGCACTGGCGGAGGCGGGGGTCAACATCGAGACCATCGACGCCGAGGCGGTGGAGAAGACCGGCATCCTCACCCTTACCGTGGACCGGTACGACGAGGCGCTGAAGGCGATCCACCGCCTGCCGGACATCCAGGCCTACTCGGAGGATGTGCTGCTGATCCATGTGCAGGATCGGCCGGGAGCGCTGGCGGCCCTCTCCCGCCGCTTCGCCGACGGCGGGATCGGCATCCGCAGCCTGCGCATCATCCGCCGCGAGGGAGATGGCGCTCTGGTGGCGGTGTGTGCCGATCGTCTCGACCAGGCGCGGCAGGTGGTGGAGGAGATGCTGGTCGCCTGACGGCGGCATGCCGGGTACAACCCGGTGCTCTTTGGCAGGATGTTGAAAAAGGCCGTCCTGGCCTTTTTCAACGCCGGAAGCCGAAAATGCGATTTCCGGCTTCCTTGCGTTTTCAATGACCTGGCGTCCTTGAAAACGGCGGTGCATCCCTGCACCGCGGCACAGGCTGCCGAAAAACAGTGTCTTTCAACAGCCTGTTAGGGGTATGCTGCCGCCGGGCCATGGGGTATCCTTTTGCCGTGACCCGACGCCTCCTCCCCCTGCTCTTCCTGATTCCACTCTCCACCCCTGCCGGGGAGGCGGGAACAGAGCCCTATATTCCCTGGACCGCCAGCGACGACTACGCCATCGAGGAACCCCTCGGCGGGCTGGTGGGGGATCCGGCCCGGGGGCGGGAGATCGCCCGCGACCGGGGGCGGGGCAATTGCATCGCCTGTCACCTGCTGCCGATCCCTGAGGAGCCGGACCACGGCACGGTGGGGCCGCCGCTGATCGGGGTGGGGTCGCGCCTCACCGAGGGGCAGATCCGACTGCGGGTGGTGGACGAGCAACGGGTCAACCCGCCCACCATCATGCCCGCCTTCTACCGCGATCCGGCCCGTCTCACCCGGGTGGATCCGGCATATCGCGGCAAGACCCTGCTCACCGCCCAGGAGGTGGAGGACCTGGTGGCCTGGCTGAAGGGGCTGAAATGATCCGCCCGCCGCGCCGACCAGCTCTCCCCCGGCGCCGTACCGAAGGCGTGCCTTCGGCGGTCACCCGGCGGATCCCCTGCCGCCCCTGGGAGAAGAGGATGCCTGCGTCGGAGGGGGCGAGAGGCGGGGAACCGGAAACCGGGCTCTTTCGGAAGCCGGCGATCCTCGCCGGACTGTTGTTCCTGCTGGCCTCGTTGTCCCTCGGTGCCGACCCCTTCCTGCTCCCCCTGCACGAGGAGGAGCGGCCGCCGACCCCCGTCTCCGGCTACGAGAGCCTCTCCGACGAACTCAAGGAGATGCAGGACGACGACTTTTCCAATCCCGGCATGATGATGGTGGATCTGGGAAGGGAGCTCTTCCACCAGCCCCGTTTCAGCGGCGACTCCTGCGCCACCTGTCACGGCGAGAATGGCGAGAGGCTGGATCGCGGTCGCATCGCCGCATATCCCGTCTGGGACGAGGAGGAGGGTGCGCCGGTCAACCTGCAGATGCGCATCAACCTCTGTCTGGAGCGGCACATGGATGAGTTCCGGCTTCCCTACAACCATACCGATCTGCTCGCCCTCGAGACCTTCGTCCGCTACCTGGCGCGGGGCGAGAAGGTCCACGTGAGCATCGAGGGTCCCATGCGGGAGCACTGGGAGAGAGGGCGGCGGATCTTCCACACCCGCAGTGGGCAGTACGGTTTCGCCTGTGTCCACTGCCACGAGTACTACGTGGGTCTCCGGCTGCGTAGCCTCGAGCTCACCCAGGCCCAGACCAACGGTTTCCCCTCCTACCTGTTGCGCAGCGGCAAGATCCTCAATCTCCACCAGAAGTTCGTCGGCTGTTACCAGAACCTGCGTGCCGAACCCTACGAGCCGGGTTCACCGGAGCTGCTCGATCTGGAGATCTACCTGGGCTGGCGCGGCAACGGCCTGCCCATCGAGACACCCGCAGTACGGCCCTGACAGGTTGAAAAAGGGCGGGCCTGGCCTGCCTTTCGGGCGATGGCGGCGTCCCTGTCGGCAAAGGGCACCATTGGGAAAGAGAGGGGGTGTCCCCATCTTCTGTTCGGAATGCCGCC
The DNA here is from genome assembly GCA_027001815.1 of Gammaproteobacteria bacterium. Lineage (GTDB taxonomy): Bacteria > Pseudomonadota > Gammaproteobacteria > JALTLT01 > JALTLT01 > JALTLT01. Next base: position 3,612 of record JALTLT010000118.1, read on the forward strand.
TGGCCCGCGGCCATCCCCTCCCCGGAGGCCGCGACGAAGGTCTCGAAAGCCCCCGGGGAGGAGGCCGAAGTCCATCCGTTGCCGTCCATCCTGCCGATCCCGGAGTCCCGTGATGGAACAGAAAAGCGACGCCTACGCCCGTCAGCCCGTCTCCCAGACCCTTCACGAACTGGAGGTGGATCCCGCCACCGGCCTCTCGGCGCAACAGGTGGCCGAGCGCCTGAAACGCTACGGCTACAACGAGATCGAGGAGCGCGAGGAGCCGCTCTGGCACCGCATCCTCCGTCGCTTCTGGGGCCCCATCCCCTGGATGATCGAGGCCGCCGGCCTGCTCTCGGTGGTCGCCCGGAAGTGGGAGGATCTGGCCATCATCCTGGTGATGCTGCTGGTCAACGCCGGGCTCGACTTCATGCAGGAGCATCGTGCCCTCAACGCCCTCAAGGCCCTCAGGCGGCGCATGGCGAGCCTCGCCCTGGTCCGCCGCGAAGGCGACTTCCGGCACATCCCCGCCCGTGAACTGGTCCCGGGTGACATCATCAAGCTGAAGATCGGGGACATCGTCCCCGCCGACGTGCAACTGGTGGAGGGGGAGTATCTGTTGCTGGACCAGTCTTCCCTCACCGGCGAGTCACTGCCGGTGAGCAAGAAGAGCGGCGAGGTGGCCTATGCCAACACCATCGTCCGCCAGGGGGAGATGCTGGCGGTGGTGGTCAACACCGCTGCGCGCACCCGTTTCCACGCGGTGGTCGCACTGGTGGCGGAGGCGCAGCTCGGTGAGCGGAGCCACTTCCAGCAGATGGTGATCCGGATCGGCAACTTCCTGATCGTCATCACCCTCGCCCTGGTGGCGCTGATCGTCCTGGTGGGGCTGTCGCGGGGTGAACCTTTCCTCGAGATCGCCCGGTTCGCCCTGGTGCTGACGGTGGCGGCGATCCCGGTGGCCCTGCCCGCCGTGCTCTCGGTCACCATGGCGGTGGGTGCCCTCAACCTGGCCCGGCACCAGGCGGTGGTCTCGCGTCTGGTGGCCATCGAGGAGCTGGCCGGCGTGGACGTCTTCTGCTCCGACAAGACCGGTACCCTCACCCGCAACGAGATGCGGGTGGCCGAACCGGTGGTCTTCGACGGATTCGACGAGCGCGAACTCTTCCTGGTCGCGGCGCTCGCCTCCCAGGCGGAGAACCGGGACCCCATCGAGCTGCCCATTTTCCATTACATCCACGAACACTTCCCGGATCTGGAGTGGCGGGAGTGGCGACAGGAGCGCTTCATACCTTTCGATCCCGTGCGCAAGCGGACCGAGGCGGAGGTGAGTCGCAATGGCGAGACCCTTCGGGTGACCAAGGGGGCGCCCCAGGTGCTGCTGCAGTTGAGCGGTGTCGAAGGGGAGGAGGCGGCCCATGTGCGACGCATCGTCGATCTCCTCGCCTCCAAGGGGTATCGCACCCTGGCGGTGGGGCGCTGGAAGGGAGAGCGCCTGGAACTGCTGGGGCTGATCCCCCTGTTCGATCCTCCGCGCAGCGACTCCACCGAAGTGATCCGCGAGATGCACGCCTACGGGGTCCAGGTGAAGATGGTGACCGGTGACCATATCGCCATCGCCCGCGAGGTGGGTCGCCTCCTTGGGCTCTCCGGCCGCGCGGTCCGTGCCGCCGAGCTGAAGAGCGGCGGCAGCGAGGAGCTGCTGGCGCTGACCCGCGTGCTCTCGGCGGCGATCTTCCGCAGGCTCGCCGATCACGAGGTGAGCGACGCCGAGGCGGAGCGGTTCGCCGGCTCCATCGTCGACGAGGTGGTCAAGGCGTTCGATACCGGTGAACTGGGGAAGGGACTGATCCAGGCCCATGAGTCGGAGATCGTCGCCATGGTGGAGGACGTGGATATCTTCGCGGAGGTGGTTCCGGAGGACAAGTACCGGATCGTGGACGTGCTGCAGAAGGGGGGGCACATGGTGGCGATGACCGGCGACGGGGTCAACGACGCACCGGCCCTGAAGAAGGCGGACTGCGGTTTCGCCGTGGCCAACGCCACCGATGCGGCACGCGCGGCGGCGGACATCATCCTCACCTGGCCGGGCCTGTCGGTGATCAGCGAGGCGATCCAGCAGGCCCGCATCACCTTCGAGCGGATGAAGAGCTACGCCGTCTATCGCATCGCCGAGACCATCCGCGTGATCCTCTTCATGACCCTGGCGATCGTGGTGTTCGACTTCTATCCCATCACCGCCCTGATGATCATCGTCCTGGCGCTGCTCAACGACATCCCCATCCTGGCGATCGCCTACGACAACACCCGAGTCCAGCGACACCCGGTGCGCTGGAACCTGCGGGAGCTGCTCGCCGTCTCCACCATCCTCGGCGTGGCGGGGGTGATCTCATCCTTCCTGCTCTTCTTCGTCGTCGAGAAGCTGGGTTATCCCCGCGACGAGGTGCAGAGCATCATCTTCCTCAAGCTGATCGTCGCCGGCCACCTCACCATCTTCGTCACTCGCACCGAAGAGGCCCTCTGGCGTCCCCCCCATCCCTCCCCGGTGCTCTTCTACGCCAGTATCTGGAGCGCGATGCTCGGCACCCTGATCGTGGTCTACGGATGGGGAGTGAAGCCGCTGGGATGGGAGGAGGCGGGGCTGATCTGGGCCTACGCCGCTGTCTGGGCGCTGTTCAACGACTTCGTCAAGCGGATCACTTTCGGGGTGCTGAGGCGCAAGGGGTGGTACGCCTGACGGCGAGGAGAGGCGGGGTGGAGAAAAAAAGAGGCCGGTGGGGTGGGACCCGCACCGGCTCAGGGGTTGTCAATATGACAAAGTCAGACCGATTCCTGTCATCAGGACGACTCCAGTATCGACCCGCGCCCCCCTGGATGCTGTGAGATTTGGGTAACGGGAGTTGCCAACTATTAACCCGGATATTGCACCGGGGCGGCAGGCGCTCCTGCGCCGCGCAAGCCCCGGTAACGTGCCGGGCCGCGGGGGGATGCAGGTGCGGTGTGACGAGGAGAATCTCCCGGATTC
>JALTLT010000119.1 GCA_027001815.1 Gammaproteobacteria bacterium
ATCTTCTCGGCCGGGACGACCGGTACGTAGGTCTCGCCCGGCTCCAGTTTCCGGTAGGCGTTCTCGGGCAGGGTCTTGGTGTGGCCGATATCCATGAAAACCTCCGCAGAAGACGGTTCCTGCAGGAAAAGCGGGTCGCTTGCGCAACCCTTGCATCAGGTCCAGAACCCTAACATTCCCGCCGCCGGTGAACAAGGAAACTCTTGATCGTTGCAGACCTTGCCGCGTCCCATTCGTGTCTTGCGCCGCGACCCCGGAGCCCCCATCTTGGTGCCGAGATATCAGAATCCCCTCGGCCGCCGGCTGCGCGGCGACCTGTCCGCAGGAGGCATCCCATGCTGGAACGCAAGGCTGACACCCCCTTTCCCTCCCTGGTGGACCGCTTCGTCACCTACGCGAAGATCCACACCACCAGCAGCGAGGAGAGCGACACCTATCCCTCCACCCAGCGGCAATGGGACCTGGCCCGCCTGCTGGTGGACGAGCTGAAGGCCGTGGGCCTCGCAGACGCGGCCGTTGACGAGCACTGCTACGTGACCGCCACCCTGCCGGCCAGCCCCGGCTGCGAGAACGTGCCCGTGATCGCCTTCATCGCCCACATGGACACCTACCCCGAGGTCAGCGGCGAGAACGTCGTGCCGACCTTCCACGAGAACTACCAGGGCGGGGACATCGAACTGCCCAGGGAGGGCCGCAGGATCCTTGCGGCCGAGAACCCCTACCTGCAGAAGTGCATCGGCGAAACCATCATCACGGCCGACGGCACGACCCTGCTGGGGGCCGACGACAAGGCGGGGATCGCCGAGATCATGGAGGCCCTGACGCGCATCCACGAAAATCCCGACTGGCGGCACGGAACCGTGAAGGTCGCCTTCACCCCGGACGAGGAAGTGAGGGTCTCCACCCACATATCGGAACGCACGGACGGGACTGTTCACACCACCAGGCATCAGCTCTCGAGCTCTCGCGAAGAGTTGGCGCGAACGTTCCAGGGGCATGGCATGTTCGCTCATTGTTCAGGCTCCTTTCGGTCTGCCTCGGTCTGCCGGGAAGTTTGCGGAATCTCCTCTTTCAATCGATCCAAGAACGCGTGCAGGAATGCGACTCGGGGGCGTGCCCATTCTCGCGCCGTCGATGTATAGAGCCGATCGGGCAAGTGCAACAGTTTGGTGTAGAAATGGTCCAGGCTGAACCTCTCGTCGTCCAGATTTCTTCCCGTGTCGCCGAACGGGTCGGTGGGATGGTACAGCGAGCTGCCTCGCACACCGCCATACGAAAAACATCGGGCCACACCGATGGCTCCCAGGGCGTCCAGTTTGTCGGCATCGTGCAAGGCGCGGCCCTCGTCCGAGAGGGGGGCGGTATGGTGGCGATACCGGTGGGTGCGGACGGCTTCCAAGATCAGGGTTCGTTCCGCGGCACCGAAACCGGCCCGCTCCAGGAGTTCGGAAACGCTGGCCCGATTCGAGGTTTCCCCATCGGGATCGTGGTGGTCCAGGTCGTGGACCCAGGCG
>JALTLT010000120.1 GCA_027001815.1 Gammaproteobacteria bacterium
CCGCGCACCCCACCCCACCTCTCTGTACAGGGAACGACACCATGAACGGAACCACGGCTCGCCCCATCGCCCTGCTGTTCGCCTGGCTGTTGACGGCCATGGCGCCCCTGACGGCCGATGCAGCGGACCCCGCCGAACAGCGCATCCTCTCCTTCCAGGAACTGGGCGCCGGTCAGCCGCTGAGCCTCATGGGCTCCAAGGGGAGCGCCGGCATCTCCTTCGGCATCCGACGCGACGAACTGGTGACCCGGGCCCGGGTACGGCTCACCTACTCCTGGTCTCCCTCCCTGGTCGCCCGTCTCTCCCACATCAAGGTGCTGCTCAACGAAGAGGTGCTGGCCACTCTCCTCCTGCCGGCGGAGCAGGCCGGCACACCGGTCACCCGGCAGATCGAGCTCGACCCGCGGTTCCTGAGCGACTTCAACCATCTCCGTTTCCAGCTCGTGGGTCACTACAGCGAGGGCTGCCAGGATCCCCTCAGCAGCGCCATCTGGGCCAGCATCAGCAACCAGAGCGAACTGGAGCTGGAGGTAACCGCGGTGCGCCAGGTGAGCGACCTGAGCCACTTCCCGGAACCCTTCTTCGATCGACGCGACAGCCAGCGGCTGCTCCTGCCATTCGTCTTCGACGAGAGTCCCGATCACGCCACCCTCGAGGCGGCGGCGGTCCTCGCCTCCTGGTTCGGCGCGGTGGCCGACTGGCGGGGGGCCCGCTTCCCCGCTCTCCTCAACCGCCTGCCGAAACGTCACGGAGTGGTCTTCGCCACCAACGACGACTTCCCGGACTTCCTCATCGAACGCCCCCTGGTGAGCGCACCGACCGTGGCGGTGATCGACAATCCGCGCAATCGCTCGGGCAAGCTGCTGCTGATCCTGGGGCGCGACGCCGCCGATCTGCGGGAGGCGGTGAGCGGGCTGGTGCTGGGCCGCGCCCTGCTGTCGGGGGCGGCGGTGACGGTCCGCGGCGTGGAACGGATCCGCCCCCGGCAACCCTACGACGCCCCCCGCTGGGTGCGTCTCGACCGGCCGGTGAAATTCGGCGAACTGGCCTCCCGCGACCGGCTCCAGGTTCGGGGCCACCGCCCGCCCCCCATCCAACTCGACCTGCGCATCCCCGCAGACCTCTTCACCTGGAACAGCAACGGAATCCCGGTGGATCTCAAGTACCGCTACTCGCCGCCCCTCAAGCCGGACGAGTCGCGCCTCAACGTCCACATCAACGATCAGTTCGTGGAATCCTTCAACCTGCGCGAATCGGGTCGTGGCGGCATCAAGCAGCGGGTGCGGGTACCGGTGCTGAGCGCCGAGCTCTTCAGTGGCGGCAACGAACTCTACATCCCCGCCTTCGAACTGGGCATCCGCAACCGGCTGCGGTTCGATTTCTCCTTCGCCTACCACAAGAGCGGCGACTGCGAGACCGACCTCCTGGACAACATCGTGGCCGCCATAGACGAAGATTCGCAGATCGATTTCCGCGGCTTCCCCCACTACGCGGAACTCCCCAACCTGCGCTTCTTCGCCCATTCCGGTTTCCCGTTCACGCGTCTCGCCGACCTGGCCGACACGGTAGTGGTACTGCGCGACCTGCCCACCTCCCACGAGATCGGGACGATGCTGACGGTGATGGGCCGGATGGGCGAATCCACCGGCTATCCCGCTCTCCGGGTCCGACTGGCCGGACCGGAGGAGAGTGCCGCCCTGGAGGAGCGGGACCTGATGGTGATCGGCTCGGAGACCGGACGCCGACTCTTCCGTCACTGGGATCTGCGCCTCGACAACGCCCTTCTCGAGCGTAGCGGCGTGGTCTCCCGGCCCGTGCTGGAGGCTCCACGCCAGATCGAGTGGCTCGGCTTCGACACCCGCCCTGATCCCGACCCGGCCAACCGCGTGGAGCTGGAGGCGGACGGCCCCCTGGCGGCGGTGATCGGTTTCGAGTCTCCCCTCTCCGCCAGGCGCAGCGTGGTGGCGTTCCTCTCCAACCGCATCTGCGCCCTCGACAATCTCACCGAGAGCCTGCTGGACGCCGGCAAGCGCGCCGACTTCTACGGCAGCGCCACCTTCGTGCGCGGCAACCAGGTGGAGAGCATCGACAGCGTCCTGGTGGGCGAAACCTTCTACGTGGGCAACCTGCCGGCGTGGACCCTGATCTGGTTCCACCTCTCCAGTCATCCGGTGCTGCTGGCGCTGATGGCCATCTTCACCGTCTTCATCTTCGCCTTCGGTGTCTGGCGTTACCTGCGGGCCCGAGCCGCGCGGCGACTGGAGGGCGAGGGCTGAGTGCCGGGGAGTGTCAGCCGTGGATCCGCACTTCCCCATCGCTCCGGCGCTCCTGCTGACGGTGCTGAGCCTTGTGTCTCTCCCTGTGGCCCACGCCGCCGGCTGCCCGGGCGAGGCCCTCTGGTCTCCCTTCGTCCACCACTTCGTCAGCCCGGACGGGCGGGTGGTGGATCGTCACACCCCGGCCCACCACACCACCTCGGAGGGACAGGCCTACGCCCTCTTCTTCGCCCTGGTGGCGGACGACCGGGAACACTTCGAGCGCCTGCTCCGGTGGACCGAGGCGAACCTCGCCGGTGGCGACCTCACCGCCCGCCTGCCCGCCTGGCAATGGGGGCGGGACGGAGAGGGGGCGTGGCGGGTGCTGGACGACAACGCCGCCAGCGACGCCGACCTGTGGCTCGCCTACACCCTCGGCGAGGCGGGCAGGATCTGGGGAGATGGCCGTCTCGCCGCTCTCGGCGAGCTGCTGGCCGAACGCATCCTGGCCGAGGAGCGGATGGAGATCCCCGGCCTCGGCCCCGTGCTCCTTCCGGGCCCCCGCGGGTTTCGCACCGAGAGCGGAGGCGCCCGGCTCAACCCCAGTTACCTGCCCCTGCAGCTCCTGAGACGTCTCCATACGCTCTATCCCGGACACGGCTGGGGAGCGTTGCTGGAGAGCAGCCGGCGACTGCTGCAGGCCTTTCCCAGTGGCCTCCAGCCCGACTGGCTGCTGGCCCGGCCCGATGGCGCCCTGCTCAGCGACCCCCACAAGGGACCCCACGGCAGCTACGACGCCATCCGCGTCTACCTCTGGGCCGGCATGCTGGACGGGGAGGAACCCCTTCGTCGCGAAGTGCTCGATCACCTGGCCCCCATGGCGCGCCTCACGGCCGAACGGGGCGTCCCCCCCCTGCGGGTGGATGTGCTCACCGGCAAGGCGGAGGGCAGTGCCCCACCCGGTTTCTCCGCCGCCCTGCTGCCCTTTCTGGCGAGCCAGGGCGAGCCGGAGGTTCTCCGCCAGCAGTGTCTCCGACTGCGTGCCAACCCCCTCTCCCGGCGTCCCGACCACTACTACGAGCAGGTCCTCGCCCTGTTCGGCCTCGGCTGGTTGCAGGGCCGATACCGGTTCGGTGCGGATGGACGGCTGATCCTCCCGCGGGAGGGGTCGTGAACCGGCTGCCGATCCTCCTGCTCCTGCTGGCCCTGCTGCCGACCTCCCCCGTCACCCACGCGGCGGACGAAACGGTGCCCCGCCTCTTCGAACGGGCCAACACCTGGCACGCCGTGGGCAGGGACGACCTCGCCCGGGAGGCGCTGGAGAAGCTGTTCCGGGTCCGCCCCGACCACCCCGGCGCCCTGGCCCTGCTGGCCGCCATCGAACAGCATTCGGGCAACCGGAGCGCGGCGATGGCCGCCCTCCTGCGGCTGCGACAGCTCCATCCCGGGAGCCCCTACACGACCGCCACCGAACAGTTCCTCGAGGCCACCGGTCCACGCCGGGCCGAACTCCGCCAGGCGCGGCTGCTGGCCCGCAGCGGGCGCGTCGAGGAGGCGCTGGTGGCCTGGCAACGGCTGCTCGGCGGCGAACCGGCGCCCGGTCCGCTGGCCGCAGAGTATGTCGCCCTGCTGGAGGCGGCGGGCCGGCGCGAGGAGGCAATGGGGCTGCTGCGCCGACTGCTGCAACACTATCCGGCCAACCTCCGTTACCGGTTGCGACTGGCCCGGCTGGAGGCGCACCGGCCCCTGCGGAGAGGCGAGGCGATCCGCTCCCTGCGCCAACTGACCCGTTATCCCCAACTGGAGCGCGAGGCGCGCTCCGCCTGGCGTCGGGCGGTGCTCGCCATCGAGGAGGATCGTCTCGCCATCCCCTGGCTGGAGGACTACCTGGAGGAGGATCCCCGGGACACCGCGGTGCGCGAACGGCTCGCCCAGGCCCGCGCCGCCGAAGCCGAACGGCGGCGCCTCGCCCGTGATCCGATCTGGATCGCCCTCCAGGAGGGGCTGCGACGACTCGACCGGGGAGACCTGGAGGGGGCGGAGCGCAAGCTGCTGAAGGTGGTGGAGGCCTGGCCCCGCCACGGCCAGGCCCTCGGCAGCCTGGGACTGGTGCGCCTGCGCCAGGGACGCCACCAGGAGGCGATCGACCTCTTCCGGCGCGCCCTGCGGAACGACGAGAAGAGGCGGCAGGGGAAGTGGCGGGCCCTGTTGCGCACGGCGCGCTACTGGGGGCTCCTGAAAGAAGCGGGGCGCGCCGAGGAGAGCGGTGACCTCGCCACGGCGGAGAGGCGGTTGCGCGAGGCGCTCGCCATCGACCCACGGGAGGCCACCGGCATCGCCCGCCTCGGCCGGGTACGGGCGGCCCGCGGAGAGGCGCAGGAGGCCGAACGACTCTTCCGCCGGGCGCTCGACCTGGAGCCCGACAACACCACCGCCCTGCGCGGACTGGTGGCCCTCTATCGCGGGCAGGGGAGAGTGGTCGAGGCACTCGCTCTCCTCGATGGTCTCGAGCCGAAGCAGCGAAGGGCACTGGGCGAGGGGCTCGGTCCCCTTCGCGCCGCCCTCCTGCGGGATCTGGCCGACCGTCACCTGGCCGCCGGCGATACCGAGGCCGCCCGCCTGGCGCTGCTCCGGGCGATCCAGGCCGACCCGACGGATCCCTGGCCGCGTTACGATCTGGCGAGGCTCTACGCCCGGACCGGCGAGCCGGGACGGGGGGTGGAGCTGTTCCGCCGAGGCGTCGGGCTGCGACCCGACGACCCGGAGATGCGCTACGCCCACGCCCTCTACCTCGCCTCCCTCGATCGCGAGCCGGAGGCACTGGCCCAGCTCGATGCCATCCCGGAGGAGCGACTGTCGGCCAAGCACCGGCGGGCCCGGCTGCGCTTCTGGGCGATCACCCGGCAGCGTGAGGCAGAGCGCCTGGCCCGGTCGGGTGATCGTGGGGCGGCCAAGCGAGTGCTGAAGCTCGCCGAGGAGCGGGTGGTCGGCGATGCGGAGGCCGCCGCTCCCCTCGCTACCGCCTGGGAGAGGCTGGGAGAGGCGGGGCGGGCCGCGGAACTGTGGGAGCGTGTGATCGCCGCCCAGCCGGCACCCGATCCCGTGACCCTGATCCGCTACGCCGAGGCCCTCCACGAGGCGGGACGGGAGCGCAAGGCGCGGGAAGTCGTCTCCCGGCTGCGCACGAATCTCTCTCTCGCTCCGGAGACCCTGCTTCGCCTCGACCGTCTCGATGGGCGCCTCACCGTGGCCGAGGCGCGCGCCCTTCGTGAACGGGGCGAGGTGGAGCGCGCTCGCGCGCTGCTCACCGAGGCGATCCGGCGCCTCCCCCGACTGGCGTTCCTGTCGGCCGAACTCGCCCGCCTGGAGACCAGGAATGGAAACCCCCGCGCCGCCATCCGCCACTACCGTCGGGCGATCGCCCTCGCGCCGGACGATGCGGATTACCGGATCGCCCTCATCGAACTGCTGTTGCAGGAGGGGGAGAGAGACGCGGTCCGCCTCGAGATCTCGGCCGCCCGGAAGCGACTGCCCGCGGCGGCGGTGGCAGAGAGACTGGAGCTGGTCCTCCTCGAGGCGCGAAGCGGCGACCGCCGCAGCGCCCGGCGTCACCTGCGGGCGCTGTTGCAGGCGCACCCCGCCGACCGCCGCGTGCTGCTCGCCGCCGCCCGTCTCCACGCCCGCGAAGAGGAGAACGAAGAGGCGCTCCGCCTCTACGGCCTCGCCCTGCTGGGGGAGCGGGAGGGGACGGATGCGAGCTGGTCCGCCTGGGCGGAGGAGGCGCCGCGAGACCGGGCCGAGGAGGTGAACAGGGTGATGCGCAAGGAGAGCTGGCGTCTCACTGCCGGCCTCCACTTCGGCTGGCGTTCCGCCACCGACGGACTCTCCAGCCTCGACGCTCTCGAGATCCCCGTGGAAGGATGGATGCCCTTCCACAAGGGCCATCTCTTCGTCCATCTGGAGCCGGTACGTCTCGATGCGGGCAACCTCGACGTGGCCGACCCCGACACCCGTATCCTGCTCGGCACCAACCTCTTCTGCAGCAGCCGATGCGGACGGCTTCCGGCGGCGCAGAACGCCGACGGAACGGCCCTCGCCGTCGGCTACCGGGACGATCGCTGGCGCCTCGACATCGGCACCACGCCGCGTGGCTTCCCGGTCTCCTACCTGGTGGGCGGCATCGAGATGGAGGGGGACGCGGGTGATTTCGGCTGGCGCGCCGACCTCTCCCGCCGTCCGGTGACCGGCTCCCTGCTCAGTTACGCCGGCGCCATCGACCCCAACTCCGGCCGGCCGTGGGGTGGCGTACGCGCCACCGGCCTCACCCTGAG
>JALTLT010000121.1 GCA_027001815.1 Gammaproteobacteria bacterium
CCGGTCACCGTGGCCGACGTCTGGGCCCGGGTGACCGGTGGTGCGGCGATGCCGGACAACGTCCTGTGCGCTGCCAACCAGGAGTACGTCACCCCCGATTCGGTGGTCGCGGATGGAGACGAGGTAGCCTTCTTCCCTCCGGTCACCGGAGGCTGAATGGACGTCACCGTTCTTCAGGGCCCGTTCGACCCCTGGAAGCTTCTCGCACGCCGGGAGCGGGAGGTGGCAGGCCGGCTCGCCGGTGGCACGGGTGCCGCCACGGTCTTCGTCGGCACCATGCGGGATTTCAATGAAGGGGACGGGGTCTCCGCCATGTATCTGGAGCACTACCCCGGCATGACCGAACGCTATCTGGAGAGGATCCGCGACGAGGCACTGCGGCGTTGGGAGATCGAGGAGGCGCTCATCGTGCACCGGGTGGGGGAGATGCAGCCGGGCGATCCCATCGTCCTGGTGGCGGTCTGGTCGGCCCATCGTGCCGCCGCCTTCGAGGCGTGTCGTTACCTCATCGAGGAGCTCAAACGGCGCGCCCCCTTCTGGAAGCGCGAGACCCTCGAGGATGGCTCCAGCCGCTGGGTGGAACACAACACCCCCGGTTGAGGCGATCCCCCCGCTCCCTGCGGGCTGTCGACCCCCCCGGAGGGCCTGTTCGGCATCCCGCCGGGGAGCCCCTCGGTCACCCTTCCTCTTGTACCACCTCCAGCACCTCGAACGTCATCGCCTCCAGGTCGCCCATGATGAAAGTGGCGGGTGCGCCGATCCCGCCCACCGTGCCCGGATTGACCACCCAGGTGCAGGTGCCGTTCATGTTCTTCACACACTCCACCTCCGCCCGGTGGTTGTGGCCGCAGCAGACCAGATCCCAGTCGCCGGTGGTGGCCATCGCCTCCGCGTAGTGGGGGTAGTGGACCAGGAAGATGCGTCTGCCACCCAGGGAGAAGGCGGCGTCCTGGCCGAAATAGTGGAGCCGGTTCTCCTCCTTCGCCGCCATCCGGTGAAGGGTGAAGAGATCGCCGCTGTTGTTGCCATGGATCACGTAGAGCGGCAGCCCAAGGGGAAAGAGCACCGACAGGGTGCTCGGTGCAACCACATCGCCACAGTGAAGGATCGCCTCCGCCCCCAGCGCCTTCGCCTGGACCCCGGCATCGCGCAGGAGCTGCCGGTTGTCGTGGCTGTCGGAGAGGATGCAGACCTTCATGGGCGGTATCCGTCGGCTGCCAGCCGTCTCAGAAGGCCGGTTTCTCGGGGGCGTTCTGGTAGAGATCGACGCTGTCCATGATCTCCTTGCGGGCGGCGTCGATGCCCAGCCACCCCTCCACCCGGACCCACTTGCCCTCGTCCAGGTCCTTGTAGTGTTCGAAGAAGTGGGCGATCTGCTCCAGCAGGGCAGGGCTCATGTCATCGATGTCCCGCACCTTGCGATAGAGACGGCACAGCTTGTCGATGGGCACTGCCAGCACCTTGGCGTCGTCGCCCGATTCGTCGGTCATCTTCAGCAGCCCCACCGG
>JALTLT010000122.1 GCA_027001815.1 Gammaproteobacteria bacterium
TCAAGCTGGCGGTGCTGATCGCCGCCATCGTCACCCTCGGCATGATCGCTCTCGGCGGCCTGATCATCCAGTCCCAGACCCATCTGCTCAACCGCCAGATGCACACCTTCGGTCGACTGGTGGCGGGCCAGATGGCCCAGTCCGCCAAGGAGCCCCTCCTGGCGGGGGACATCCTCCTGCTGCAGGTACTCACCTCCAACCTGAAAGGAACCGACGGGGTCCTCGGCACGGCCATCTACAACGAGCGCTCCCAGATGCTCACCAGCGCCGGCTTCAACCCCTTCCAGAGCAACGGCCCCTACGCCGGCCGCGAGTCCGACTATCTCGGCGACCACCTCACCACCCTGCGCTGGCGCTGGCAGGCGAGCGGGCGGGATCCCATGGAGGGGATCTCCTTCATCAGCCCCATCACCTTCGAGGGGATCATCGCCGGCCACGCCCTCATCTCCTTCAGCCTGGAGACCACCCAGGCGGCGATCCAGGAGTCGATCCGCTCCATCATGGCGGTGACCGTCACCCTCATCCTGTTCGGCGGCATCGTCTCCTGGTTCATGGGCAAGCGCATCTCCCGCCCCATCAGCGTGCTGGTGGATGCCAGCCGAGCCATCGGCGACGGCCGCTTCGACGTGCAGATGAGCAACCGCCGCCAGGACGAGATCGGCCACCTGATGCGCGCCTTCAACAGCATGGCCCGGGGACTGCTGGAGAAGGCGCAGGTGGAGCAGGCGCTCAGCCGCTACGTGGGCCCCGAAGTCTCCCGACAGATCCTCGACAACCTGGACAAGGTGGAGATCGGCGGCCAGCCGGTGGAGGCGAGCGTGCTGTTCGTCGACATCGTCGGCTTCACCGCCAAGGCGGAGAACATGAGCCCCGAGGAGGTGGCGGAGCTGCTCAACCGCTTCTACGCCAACGTGAGCCACGCCGCCACCCTCTACAACGGCAGCGTCGACAAGTACATCGGCGACGGGGCCATGCTGGTGTTCGGCGCCCCGCGACGCGACGACAACCACGCCTTCCACGCCATCGCCTGCGCCGTCTATCTCCAGCACCTGGCACGGGCGGTCAACGAGCGGCGCCTGGCGGAGGGCAGGTTCCCCGTCTTCTACCGCATCGGCGTCAACACCGGTCAGGTGCTCGCCGGCAGCATGGGGTCGAAGGAGCACATGCAGTACACCGTGGTGGGCGATGCGGTCAACCTCGCCTCCCGGCTCTGCACCGCGGCCGGCAGCGACCAGATCATCATCACCGAGGAGATGTACAACCAGCCGGGCATCCCCTCCAAGATCGCCGCCCGCCCCTACCAGAGGATCAAGGTGCGCGGCAAGAGCGAACCCATCGACATCTGGGAGGTCACCGACCTGCGTGAACCCTACCGGACCATGATGGACCAGGAGATCACCGGCTGGGTGGAGAAGGAACTGCAGGCGTGACCACCTTGCACCTCAGTTGGCGGCTTGTCATCGCCCTCCTGGCACTGGCCGGGCTCGGTGGCTGCATTCCCGGCCAG
>JALTLT010000123.1 GCA_027001815.1 Gammaproteobacteria bacterium
CCGCCTTGCGGCTGCGCACGTACACGTTGCAGTCGTCGGCATAGCGCACGAATCGATGGCCGCGCCGCTCCAACTCTCGGTCCACCTCGTCGAGCAGCACGTTGGCCAGCAGCGGCGACAGGGGGCCACCTTGCGGCGTGCCCTGGTGCCGCTCCACCTTGATACCGTTGCTCAGAATGCCCACCTGCAAGTAGCGGCGGATCAGACGCAGCACGTCCTTGTCCGCCACCCGCCGCGACAGGCGCTCCATGAGCACGTCGTGGTTGACCCGGTCGAAGAACTTCTCCAGGTCCACGTCCACGACCACCCGGTACCCTTCCTGCACATACCGCCGTGCTTCCAGCACGGCGCCATGTGCCCGACGACCCGGGCGGAACCCGTGGCTGTGGTCGGAAAAGGTCGGGTCAATCCTTGGTTGCAACACTTGCAGCAGGGCTTGCTGGATCAGCCGATCGGTGACCGTCGGAATCCCCAGTTCGCGCACACCGCCCCCAGGCTTGGGGATCTGCACCCGGCGTACCGGCGATGGCCGGTAGATGCCGGATAGCAGTGCTTCCCGTATCCGGGGCCAGGCCGTGCGCAGGTACTCGGCGGTCTGTTCGATCGTCCGTCCATCCACCCCGGCACTGCCCTTGTTGGCCTTGACCCGTCTCCAGGCCAGGACCAGGTTTTCTCTCGCAAGCGCCTGCCGCAGCAGGTCTTGCCCCGGGTCTGCGTCTCCATGGCATGCCGCCACGGCTTCATCACACCCCGCCCTCGAGCAGGCTTCACCTGCCTTCGGTTCGGTTCGCCCCGCTCGCGCGGGCTTCTGATGCCTTGCCATGTCGAATGTCACAGGCGTCAAACCCTCCTTCCCGTTCGGCCCTTCGCTCCACCCGGTTTCCCGGGCTTCCTCACTACTACGGCCTCTGCTGACTTCTCGCTCCGCCTCTCGGCGTCGTCCTTTCAGACACAAGGCGAGATCTCCCCAGGTAAGGCGCGCACCCCTTCACCGCACAACCGCCGGATCTACACCGCTTCGCCTTGGCCACGAGAGCTTCGCGGTTTCGGGCCCGCTCGCCCTGCTCGGCAGTGCCTTGTATCCGGTTCCTGTTCGTCGGCTCGCGGTTTACGCTCCACGCTTCCTCCCCACGGTCGGTCACCCTTCCGCAGTTGCGCTTCGCTTCACTCGCCGTGACCAGCTCGTGGCGGGACTTCCACCCGCAGGGGTGCGCCCATGCTGGGCGCACACGCAAAAGGGGCCCTTGCGGGCCCCTTCACGAATGCTCGCTTCCGCGCGAGAACGGAACGAAAACGATCGGCTCAGCGGCCGAGATACGCCCTGTCGCTCTCTTCCACCACGCCGAGAGACCAGGCACCGCGGGTCTTCGCGTGCCGCACCGCGGCAGCCACCTCGTCTGCACCGGGAGCGGTGTCGATGTCGAACTGCTGGCCGGGGAAGATCAGGTCGGCGTCCTCGATCTTGTCGGCGTTCGCCTTGTAGATGAGCGGCCACTGATAGGGGTCGCCATAGATGTCGCCCTTGCCGGCGATCCCCCACAGGCTGTCACCCCGTTCCACCGTATAGCTGATCACCGAACTCACGTCCACCTTCAGAGTACGGTCGATGCTCTTCTCGTAGTAATACTGCTTGACGGCCAGATCCGCCTGGGTCTTGGCCTTGTTGGCGAGCTTGATCGCTTCGTCCTCCTTGCCGGCGGCTGCGGCCTTCTCCGCCTTCTTGAGGTACTTTTCCGTATCACGCCACAGGTTGCCGAGTCGTTTCGCCTCGGCGACGGACTTCTTGGCGGCGGCAATGGCGTCGGCGGCCGCGCTGCTGACAGCCGGCTTGGTCTGCTCCGCCTTGGGCGGCGGTGCCTGCTCTGCCTGCTGCTGGGTGGCGCAACCCGCCGCAACCCCCAGGGAGATGGTCGCAACGGCAAGGTATTTGAGTGTGGAAGACATCTTCATTGTTATTGACTCCAGAGCCGGTTGGTATCCTGACCTTTGGACGGTCCGCAGGGATTCAAGCTATCATCCCCCGTGTAAAAGTGTCAAGCGATGGCCGCACAACGACCGGAGCCCGCCGCACAGGCCCCCGCGGACGCCCCGATACGCCTCTCTCAAAGCGTGTCTGGAGGGGCCGATTCGTCTCCGTAACCGGCGCGTTCCCTCGCCTCGATCGCCTTGCGGTGGGCCGCCACCGCCAGCTCCCGCGCCCGCGAATAGTCGCCCACCTCCAGCGACCTCTCCGCGGCGTCCAGCAGTCGCTCCGCCTCCTCCAGCACCTGCGGTGAGCGGATCGCCGCCCCCGCCTCGCGCGCCGCCTGGATCGCCTGGCGTGCATCGCTCATCTCCTGGACGGGAGCCACGGCACAGCCGAACAGGAGCAGCAGGAGGGAAAGGACCGAAAGAACTCTTCGCATGGATCGCAAGCCGTCTGATCTCTGGATGATCCGGAGAGCCGGCACACACCGGCGACCGGTAGTTCGCACGCAGTATACCGATTGCCCCGGCGACAACCAAACCCGCGCCCGCCGGCGTGGACATTTCATGGCCCCGCCGGCACAATGCCCGTGCACTTCGGCAGGATCCCGGCGGCGGCCGCCGGCCCGGCACCTTCGCGCAGGGAAGTATCGCCGTTTTCGACGACGGCAAGCCCTTGAAAACGGGAGGGAACGGGAAACCGTCTCTTCCGTTGCCGGGTTGGAGCGGCGCAAGGACGAGCCTTTCCGGCACCCTGCCAGGATCCCTCAGCAAGGAGAACCAGCCGTGACCACCATCTACCACAACCCCCGTTGCAGCAAGTCCCGACAGACCCTCGAGCTGCTTCGCGACAAGGGCGTGGAGCCGACCGTCGTGGAGTATCTGAAGACGCCGCCGACCCGCGAGGAGCTGGAGCGGATCCTGGAGATGCTCCGGATGGAACCGCGCAATCTGATGCGGCGCAAGGAGAAGGAGTACAAGGAGCTGGGGCTCGACGATCCCTCGTTGGGCCGGGAACAGCTCATCGACGCCATGGTCGCCCACCCCCGCCTCATCGAGCGGCCGATCGTCGTCGAGGGCAACCGGGCCGCCATCGGCCGGCCGCCGGAGAAGGTCCTGGAGATCCTGTCGTGAGGGAGGTGCTGGTCCTCTACTACAGCCGCCACGGCTCGGTGGCGGAGATGGCGCGGCTGGTGGCGCGCGGCATCGAGGAGGTGGAGGGCGTCACTGCCCGGCTGCGCACCGTGCCCGAGGTCTCGCCGGTGTGCGAGGCGACCGCCCCGCCGGTGCCGGAAACGGGCGAGCCCTACGCCACCCTGCGTGACCTGGAGGAGTGCATCGGCCTCGCCATCGGCGCCCCCACCCATTTCGGCAACATGCCGGCGGCCATGAAGCACTTCATCGACTCCACCTCGCCCCTCTGGTTCTCCGGAGCGCTGCGGGACAAGCCGGCCACCCTCTTCACCTCCACCGCCAGCCTGCACGGCGGGCAGGAGAGCACCCTGCTCACCATGATGCTGCCGCTCTTCCACCACGGCATGGTGGTGGCCGGCATCCCCTACGCAGAGGCCGAACTCCTCTCCACCCGCAGCGGCGGAACACCGTACGGCGCCAGCCACCTGGCTGGGGCCGACGGCGACCTGCCGCTCAGCGAGGAGGAGAAGAGGCTCTGCCGGGCCCAGGGGCGCCGTCTGGCCACCCTCGCCCTCCGCCTGCAGGCCGGTGAGCCATGAGCCCGCGGGCCCGGCGAGCCCGGCTGGTCGCCCTGTGCGGCTACTTCGGCCTCTGGGTGCTGATCCCCGCCTGGTATCTGGCCCTCTCACCGCCGGAGATGATCCCGCCGGCGGTGGCCGCGGGCCTGCTGCTCTTCCCCCTCCTCTTCCCCCTGCCGGGAATCCTGCGGGGCAGGCCATACACCTTCGCCTGGAACGGATTCCTGGCCATGATCTACTTCGGTCACGGGGTCTCGGAGGCGTGGACCATACCCGAGGATCGCGCCCTGGCGCTGCTGGAGATCGCGCTGAGCCAGATGATGCTCTGGGGTGGCGCCCTCTACGCCCGCTTCAGCAACCGCGACCACTGAACCGGTCACGCCCTTCCGCCGCCAGCACCGACCGCACGAAGGGCACCGTCAGCCGCCGCCGCTCCGCCAGCGAGGCGAGATCGAGCCGCTCCAGCAGCAGGCTCAGGTGGCGCAGGTCGCGGGAGTGGCGATGCAGGAGGAAACGTCCCACCTCCTCCGACAGCTCCAGCCCCCGCGCCGTCGCCTGCTGGCGCAACACCTGCAACCGCCCCGCATCGTCCAGCGGACGCACCTGCCACGGCTCCGCCCACTGCAGTCGCGAGACCAGATCGGGGAGCCCCAGTCCCAGCTCCGCCGGCCTGCCCCGGGCCGCAAACAGCATGGAGCCTCCCCGGTCCCGCGTGGCGTTGAAGAGCCGGAACAGCGCCCCCTCCCAATCGGGGCGTCCGGCGATCGCCTGCAGACCGTCCACCACCAGGAACCCGCTCCCCGCCAGCCCCTCCAGCACCCCGGGGCCGTGCCCCAGCAGCAGGGGCAGGGCGACCAGCGCGGCGCGCCCGCCACGTCCCGCCTCGGTACAGGCCCCCTGCAGCAGATGGCTCTTGCCGCTGCCCGGCACCCCCCAGAGGTAGAGCAGCCGTGACTCCGTACCCCGCGCCCACTCCCGCAGAGTGGCGAGCAGGGCACCGTTCTCGCCGGGAACGAAATCTTCCAGGGAGGGGCGGGGGGTCCGGGCGATGTCGAGGGGGAGCTGCGATGGCGAACTCATGGAGCACCGTAGAGATCGCTGGCCAGGTAGCGCTGGTGGGCGTGGCGGATCAGCACCGCCACCACCGAGGCCACCGGCAGGGCGAGCAGCACACCGAAGAAACCGAAAAGCTGGCCACCGGCCAGCACCGCGAAGATCACCGCCACCGGGTGGAGCCCCACCCGATCACCGACCAGCCACGGCGTCAGGACCATCCCCTCGAGCATCTGGCCCACACCGAACGCCACCACCACCCAGGGGAGGAGGGAGGCATCGTGGGTCTGCACCACCGCCGCCACGCCGGCGACACCGATGCCGACGATGAAACCGAGATAAGGGACGAAACTCACCATCCCCGCCAGCAGACCGATCAGCAGCCCCAGCTTGAGGCCCGCGATCATCAACCCCGTGGAGTAGATCAGCGCCAGCGCGCTCATCACCAGGAACTGCCCGCGGAGAAAGGCGCCGAGCACCTCGTCGGACTCCCGCGCCAGGCGCGCCACCTGCTCCTCCACCGTACGCGGAATCAGGGCATGGATGTTCTCCACCAGTACGTCCCAGTCCCTCAACAGATAGAAGGTGACCACGGGAATCAGCACGAAGTTGGCCAGCCAGCCCATGAGGGTGATCCCGGAGGTGGAGAGGGAGCCGACCAGGCGGGCCGCCACCCCCCCCGCCTGCTGCCAGTTCTCGGTGAGCTGCGCCACCAGCACATCGCCGCGCAGGGCCATGGGCTCCAGTCCCAGCCGCTTCTCCAGCCACGGCATCGCCTCGTCCCGCAACCAGCGGAGATAGTCGGGCAGACGCGAGACCAGATAGCCGAGCTGCTGCTCCAGCTTCGGCACCAGCAGTAGCAGGATCGCCACCAGCACCAGGAAGATGACCACGAAGACCATCGTCACCGCCAGCCCCCTCGGCAACCGCCACTTCTCCAGCCGGTCCACCAGCGGATCTCCCAGGTAGGCGAGCATGGCGGAGATCAGGAAGGGCGTGAAGACCGGCGCCAGCCGCCACGTCAGCCAGCCCAGGCCGACGGTGACCACCAGCCAGAACCAGGTGCGGGGATCACCCGGCTGCATCGCGTTCCCGACGGGTCCGGGCGGCCCGCCGGCTCCAGTTCCAGACATAGTCGACCCCACTCACCACGGTAGTGAACAGCACGCCGAGGAACATCGTCGAGAGAAGCCATTCCGGTACCTCTCCCGGCACCGCCTGGCCATAGAGCACCAGCATCACCAGCAGGATCTGGAAGAGGGTGTTGATCTTGCTGAGCCAGGAGGGCTCGGCATCCACCCGTTCGATACGGAAGTAGTAGATGGCGCCACCGGTGACGATCACCAGGTCACGCAGGATCACCGCCACCATCAGCCAGGCGGGAATCAGCCCCAGCCAGGCGAGGGTCAGATAGACGGAGATCTGCAGGCTCTTGTCGGCGATGGGATCGAGCCATCCCCCGAGCCGGCTCTTCCAGTTGAAGGCCCGGGCGAGAAATCCATCCACCACGTCGGAGACTCCGGCGAGGATGAACAGGACCAGGGCGGCACCGAAACGGTCGGCGATCAGCAGCAGGACGATGGGCGGAACCAGCAGGATCCGCAGGCCGGTGATGAGGTTGGGGATGTCCCGCGGCTTCACGGCTCGAACCGGTAGAGCAGCCCGGCCGCCGTGTCGCCTGCGTCCAGCGGCAGCAGCAGTCGATCGAGAGCGAGGGCTCGGCGCAGATCCTCCTCACCTCCCTTCAGGTGCAGCCGGAAGACCAGTCGCCCCACCGAGAGGGATTCGAGCTGCCCCCTCTCCACCACCTCCAGCTCCTCCAGGAGGTAACGCTCCACCCGCGCATACC
>JALTLT010000124.1 GCA_027001815.1 Gammaproteobacteria bacterium
CTATACAACAAGTTTCAATCCGCGCCCGCCCCTAAGGACGGGCGATACGCACTGGCGCGAGTCTTTTCTCGCGCCCCTCAACGGGTGCAACACGCCCCGCCCCCTCCGAAGGACTGAATTCGCCTCCCCCCGTCCCCACCCCGCAGGGGAAGGGGAACCCCGGGCGGAATCGCGGTCCAATCCTCGAGGGCGCCGCTCCCAGATCCACACGGAGATCCCATGTCGAAGAGAAGATCCTGGTTCGCCGTTCTGTTCCCGCTGTTTCTCGCATTCACCGGGGGTACCGCCCATGCCGGCACCGCCATGGAGGCACTGCGCGCCTTCTACAGCGGCGTGGAGAGCCTGCACGCCCGTTTCCAGCAGACCCTGCTGGATGATCGCGGCGAGGTGGTGCAGCGCGCCTCCGGCGAGCTGTGGATGCAGCGCCCCGGCCGTTTCCGCTGGGACTACCAGGACCCCTATCGCCAGCTCATCGTCGGGGACGGAACGCGATTCTGGCTCTACGACGAGGATCTTGAGCAGGTGACGGTCAAGCGCATGGATGCCGCCCTCGGCACCACCCCCGCCATGGTCCTCTCGGGGCGCCAGCCTCTGGAGGAGAACTTCCGCATCGAGGAGGCCGGGCAGCGGGCCGGCGTGGAGTGGGTGGCCCTGGAGCCGAGACGGAACGACACCGATTTCGCCCTCATGCGGGTCGGTTTTCTCGAGGGTCAGCTCCGCGAACTGGAACTCGAGGACCGGCTGGGCCAGGTCACCCGCATCCGGATCCTCGACCTGGAGCGCAACCCCGACCTCGACCCGGAACTCTTCACCTTCACCCCACCGGCGGGGGTGGAGGTGGTGGAACAGCAGGGATCGTGAGCGGAGATCTCTTCGAGGAGAGACCCGCCCACGCCGGGGAAAACGACTTCCGCCCCCTGGCGGAACGCATGCGTCCGCGTACCCTCGACGAGTGCATCGGTCAGAGGCACCTGCTGGGGGAGGGCAAGCCGCTGCGCCAGGCACTGGAGACGGGACGGCTCCACTCGATGGTCTTCTGGGGGCCGCCGGGGTGCGGCAAGACCACCCTGGCGAGGCTGGTGGCCCGGCTGGTCGATGCCCGGTTCCTCAGCATCTCGGCGGTCCTCGCCGGGGTGAAGGAGATCCGCGCCGCAGTGGATCGGGCCCGCACGGTACGCGATGCGGAGGGACGCCGTACCATCCTCTTCGTGGACGAGGTCCACCGCTTCAACAAGGCGCAACAGGACGCCTTCCTCCCTTTCGTCGAGGACGGCACGGTGCTCTTCATCGGCGCCACCACCGAGAACCCCTCGTTCGAACTCAACAACGCGCTGCTCTCCCGATCGAGGGTCTACGTACTCAAGACCCTCCAGGCCGAGGAGATCGCCACCCTGCTGCGCCGCGCCCTCGAGGAGAGCGAGCGGGGGCTGGGGAAGCTGGGACTGACCATCGACGACGAGGATCTGGAGCTGCTGGCCCGGGCGGCCGACGGGGATGCGCG
>JALTLT010000125.1 GCA_027001815.1 Gammaproteobacteria bacterium
CGGTTATTGTCTCCACGATCGTCCCTGGTCCTGTCGCCCCTCGGGCGTGGCAATCCGTTCGTGCTTCCAACAGGCGGTCGAAAAACACCGTTTTTTGGCAGCCTGTGCCGCAGTGCATGGATGCGTCGCTGCCTTTTCAATGACACCAGGTCATTGAAAATGTGAGGAAGCCGGGAATCGCATTTTCGGCTTCCGGCGTTGAAAAAGGCCAGGACGGCCTGTTTCAGCATCCTGCCAAGTGGTCGGGGGAGATCACGCCGTCCCCCTTCACCGCGGTTGCATGATAGGCATTGCACCGCCTCGAGGATACTGTCAAACTTGCCAGGTGATGACCGGGGTGCGTTCCGCGTGGCGCTTGCCGGGATGGAAAGGGACGGTCACGCATCCCGCGCCTCCGGGCGCGGGTCACTTCATGGAGGAAGGAGATGGATGCATGGCAGGAGGAGCATCTGCATGCGATGCTCTCGGCGAACGACGAAGGCGCACTCTTCTCGTTGCTGCTCCGGGCGGCCAGGGAACTGGGTTTCGAGTACTGTGCCTACGGCATGCGAATCCCGGTGCCCCTCTCCAATCCGCGTACCCATCTGGTCAACAACTATCCCCCCGCGTGGCAGGAGAGGTACCACAGCCAGGGTTACCTGAAGATCGATCCCACCGTGCGTCACGGGGTGCGCTCCCTGGAGCCGCTGCTCTGGTCGGACACCCTGTTCGCCGGGGCGCCGCAGATGTGGCACGAGGCGCGCGGCGCCGGTCTGCGGTTCGGCTGGGCCCAGGCCGCGCGCGACCCCCGGGGGATCGGCGGCATGCTGACCCTGGCCCGCTCTCATGAACGGTTGACGCCCGCCGAACTCCGCAGCAAGGGGATGAAGATGGCCTGGCTCGCCCAGGCATCCCATCTCGCCATGGCCCGCTGTCTGACGCCTGTTCTCGTTCCCGAAGCGGCTGCCCGCCTGACGGGGCGGGAACTCGAGGCGTTGAAATGGACTGCCGACGGCAAGAGTTCCGAGGAGATCGCGCTGATCCTGGGGATCTCGACGCGCACGGTGAACTTCCATCTCGCCAACGCGGTGGCGAAGTTGGGGGCGTCGAACAAGCTGGCGGCGGCGGTCAAGGCGACCGCTCTGGGGCTGCTCTTCTGAGCGAATGTCTAACAGGCTGTTGGAAAACTCCGTTTTTCTGCAGCCTGTGCCGCGGTGCAGGGATGCACCGCCGTTTTCAATGACGCCAAGTCATTGAAAACGTGAGGAAGCCGGAAATCGCATTTTCGGCTTCCGGTGTTGAAAAAGGCCAGGACGGCCTTTTTCAACATCCTGCTAAAGGGCCCACTCCGTCGCGGGTCGGGGCCGGATTCCGCGGCCGGAGTCTTCTGCCTCAGGCCCCGAAACGGTTGACCAGGACGCCGATTCGGTCGATCTCCACCTCGACCCGGCAGCCGTCCGGCATCTCCCGCGCACCCACCGAGGTGCCACAGGCGATCAGATCCCCCGCCTCGAGGGTGACATCGCGCGAGAGGTGCCGCACGATCTCGACGGGATCGAAGATCATGTCGGCCACCGGATAGTCCTGGTACGGCTCGCCGTCGATGTGCACCCGGACCCGCAGATCGCCGGGGTCGAGCCCGGAGGCGATCACCGGTCCGAAAGGGCCGAAGGTGTCGTGGCTCTTGGCCCGGCACCACTGCACGAAGGCGGGGTCGGCGCGCATCTCGCCGCGGGCGGTGACATCGTTGACGCAGGTGTAGCCGAAGATCGCGGCTTGCGCCTCCTCGCGATCCGCGTTGCGGCAGCGGCGGCCGACGACGATGCCCAGTTCCCCCTCGAAGGCGACGGGCCCCGCATAGCCTTCCGGGCGACGGATGACCTCCCCCGGGCCGGCGCAGCAGTTGGCGGTCTTGACGAACCAGAGGGGATGTGCGGGAGGTGTCAGCCCCTCTTCGGCCGCACGCTGGTGGAAGTTGTTCCACAGGCCGATGAACTTGCCGGGGGCGGGAAGCGGTTGGAGCAGGCGCACCGTCTCCAGGGGGAGAGGGTCACCCCGCTCCCCGCCTCCTTCGAAAGGGGGGCGGGAGAGGGGTACGACCCGATCGCCCGTGAGTTCGCCCCAGCCGCTCTTCTCTCCGCATCGGAACCGCACCCAGTACCGCGTCATTCCTCTCTCTCCCTTCTGTTCGAACCGTGCTCCGGATCATACACCGTCGGTTCGGGACGCCCCACCCCCTCGCCGGGGGCGGCCCCCGTGCCATACAGGGACGCATCGCCGTTTTCGAAGACGCCGAGTCGTCGAAAACGTGAGGAAGCCGGAGACCGCGTTTTCGGCTTCCGGCGTTGAAAAAGGCCGGGACGGCCTTTTTCAACATCCTGCTAAAGTGTCAGAGATTTGGCGCCGATAACCCTCCTGAGCCCTGGCGCAGAGAGAAAACGATGAGTTCCGTCGAGTCCTTCCCTGGCAAGCACTCCCCCCGGATCGCGGAGGGGCGTATGGATGGCAAGAAACGGCAGCGGGAGGTGCCCCTCCCTCTCTTGACGATCCTGGTCGTCGGCCTGTTCGGCCCCTTTTTCAGCTACCTGATCTTCCTGCAGCGTCTCTACCCTGCGTCGACGCCTCTCCTCGACCTCGCGCCGGTGGAACTCCTGGTGTTGCTGGCCCTGTTCCTCCTGCCGTTCCGCATTCTGGCGAGGTTGCGTTCCGGATGGCGCAGGCCGCCGGAAGACCGCGATCCCAACGGTCTCTGAACCTCCTCCTTCTCTCTACCCGTTCTCTTCAGCGGGGTTCCTCTGCCTGCCCTTCTTCTTGTCCTCGTCCGGTGCCTGTCGCACAATGGGCGCGGCCCCGGTACGTCCGGGAGGGAAACGTGGTACCGCTGCCCGTGTGCGCCAGCCGGACGGGGCGGGGGGAAGGAGTGGACATGGCTGTAAGGCATCGGTTGCACCGCAGTGAGCTGGCGGTGCCCGCCAGCAACCGGCGGATGCTGGAAAAGGCGCCCCATCTGGGGGCGGATCTGGTCTTCATGGACCTGGAAGACGCGGTAGCTCCCGACGACAAGGAGCAGGCGCGGCGCAACGCCATCGAGGCGCTTCGCTCCCAGGACTGGTCGTGCTGTTCCGTCTCGGTACGGATCAACGGCCTCGACACCCCCTGGTGCTACCGGGACATCGTCGAGGTGGTGGAGGCCGCCGGCGACCGACTCGATACCCTCCTGATCCCGAAGGTGGGGGATCCCTCCGATGTGGAGTTCGTCGCCACCCTGCTGTCGCAGATCGAGGCGGCGCACGGCATCAAACCCATCAATATCCACATCCTCATAGAGACCGCCCTCGGCATGGCCAACGTGGAACGCATCGCCCAGGCCTCGCCGGAGCGGCTGGAGGCGATGGTCTTCGGCGTCGCCGACTACGCCGCCTCCACCCAGGCGCGCACCACCCGCATGGGGGGCGCAAATGCCGACTACGGGGTGCTCTCCGACCCCAATGCCGACGGCCATCGCACCTTCCACTGGGGGAACCAGTGGCACTTCGCCATGTCGCGCATGATCGTCGCCTGCCGCGCCTACGGTCTGCGCCCCATCGATGGACCCTTCGGAGACATCGACGACCCCGAGGGATATCTGGCCCATGCGCGGGCCTTCGCCGCCCTCGGCGGGGAGGGAAAGTGGGCGATCCACCCCTCCCAGATCGAGCTGGCCCACCAGGTCTTCACCCCTTCGCCCGAGGAGGTGGAGCAGGCGCGCCGCATCCTCCAGGCGATGGAGCAGGCCGCCGCGGAGGGTAAAGGTGCGGTCACCCTCGACGGCGCCATGATCGATGCCGCCTCGATCCGCCAGGCCCAGGTGCTGGTGGATCGCATGGAACAGATCGAGCACGGCGGGAGCCGGGGAGGGCGGCATGAACATCCATGAATACCAGGCGAAGGAACTCTTCCGCCGCTACGACATTCCGGTGCCCGAGGGGCGCGTGGTCCACTCCGACGAACAGGCGCTGGCCGCCGCCGAGGACCTGGGTGGCGAGCGCTGGGTGGTGAAGGCGCAGATCCACGCCGGCGGGCGCGGCAAGGGGGGCGGAGTGGTGATCGCCGACTCTCCGGAGAGGGTGCGCCAGGCGGCCGACCGGCTGATCGGCAACCGGCTGGTGACCCCCCAGACCGGCAGCGACGGGCGGCCGGTCCAGCGGGTGCTGGTGGAGCAGGCGCAGGAGATCGCGCAGGAGTTCTATCTGGCGATCCTCATCGACCGGGTCTCCCAGCGCATCACCCTGGTCGCCTCCGATGCCGGTGGCATGGAGATCGAGGAGGTGGCGGCCCGCGAGCCGCAGCGCATCGTGCGTGAACGGGTGGACCCGGCGGTGGGCCTGCTCGATTTCCAGTGCCGGAAGATCGCCGCCGCAGTGGGGCTCAAGGGAACCCTGCTGCCCCAGGCAGTGAAGCTGATGAAGCGTCTCTACCGGCTGTTCCGCGACAAGGATGCCCTGCTCGCAGAGGTCAATCCCCTGGCGGTGGTGGCCGGTGACCGGCTGCTGGCCCTGGATGCCAAGATGGACTTCGACGGCAACGCCCTCTACCGCCTGCCCGACATCACCGACCTGCGGGACTTCGACGAGGAGGACCCGAAGGAGGTGGAGGCCACCGGCCACGGTCTAAACTACATCGCCCTCGACGGCGACGTGGGCTGCATCGTCAACGGTGCCGGCCTGGCGATGGCCACCATGGATGCCATCGCCCTGCATGGCGGGCGACCGGCCAACTTCCTCGATGTGGGAGGCGGGGCCTCGCCGGAGAAGATCGCCAACGCCTTCCGGATCGTTCTCGAGGATGCCAACGTGCGTGGCATCCTGCTCAACATCTTCGCCGGCATCAACCGCTGCGACTGGGTGGCGGAGGGGATCGTGCGTGCCATCCGCGACCAGGCGATCGAGGTGCCGGTGGTGGTTCGCCTGGCCGGCACCAACGTGGCCGAGGGGTGGATGATCATGGAGTCCTCCGGACTCGACTACCTCCGTGCCGAGAAGCTGGACGACGCCGCCCGCAAGGCGGTGGAGGCGGTGAAGGGGGCGGCGGCATGAGTATCCTGGTGAACAGGGATTCGCGGGTCGTCATCCAGGGCTTCACTGGCCAGCACGCCACCTTTCACGCCACCGAGGCGATGGCCGGCGGCACCAACGTGGTGGGGGGGGTAACCCCCGGGAAGGGAGGAGGCAGCCATCTGGAACGCCCCGTCTTCGACACCGTTGCCGAGGCGGTGCGGGAGACCGGCGCCAACGTCTCCGGTATCTTCGTCCCGCCACCGTTCGCCGCGGATGCCATCATGGAGGCGATCGACGCCGGTATCGAGGTGATCGTGGTGATCGCGGACGGGGTGCCGGTGCAGGACATGGTACGGGTGAAGCGCTATCTCATCGGCCACGACGCCATCATCGTCGGCCCCAACACCGCCGGCGTCATCACGCCGGGCCAGTGCAAGGTGGGGATCATGCCCTCCCACATCTACCGCCCCGGGCGGATCGGCGTGGTCTCCCGTTCAGGAACCCTCAACTACGAGGCGGTGGAGCAGATGAACGAACTGGGGCTGGGGCAGTCCACCAGTATCTCCATCGGTGGCGACCCCATCAACGGTTGCGACTTCATCACCATCCTGGAGCGCTTCGAGGCGGATCCGGAGACCGATGCGGTGCTGATGATCGGTGAGATCGGTGGTCCCCAGGAGGTGGACGCCGCCCGCTGGGCGAGGGAGAACATGAGCAAGCCGCTGATCAGCTTCATCGCCGGGGTCTCCGCCCCGCCGGGAAGGCGGATGGGGCACGCCGGGGCGATCATCTCCAGCCAGGCCGATACGGCCCGGGCCAAGATGGAGGCGCTGGCGGAGCTGGGCGTGCATGTGGTGGAGAATCCAGCCGATATCGGCACCACCATCCACACGGCCCTCGCCGGGCGCTGACAGGGGATTCAACGTCGCAGGCCGATCCTGCCGACGAGGCCGATACCGGCCATCACCGCGCCGATCCAGAAGAGCTGGGGGTCGTAGGGGGGGACGGGGAGATCGACCCCCAGTACACCGGCCGCCACCCGGCAGACCGGGTCGGCGGAGTAGAGGCAGGAGAGGCGGTCCTGGAGGGCGCCGGCGAAGCCTCCGGTGAGTCGACTGAAGGTGGTGGCCCACCAGAGTGTGGCCACCAGCAGGGCGAGGGCCCCGAGGGTGGTGAGCAGGCTGGCAAAACGTGCGGGTGACAAGAGAGGCTCCTTGTGTTTCCGTGGGGTCGGCGTGCGCTTCGTCGGTGGGTCGAGGAGCGCCGCTGTGCCTTCTGCGGGGCGGCTTGATCTCCTGCTCGAGGTCCGACACTCGGTGAACCTGTCGGGGTTGACTGGATGTTGAAAGACACTGTTTTTCGGCTTCCGGCGTTGAAAAAGGCCCGGACGGCCCTTTTCAACATCCTGTTATTAACCCGGCAAGGGTTTACATTACATTCAGCCACAGCCAGCGCTTTCACAGCGAGGCGGACAGGCGCCGCCGCAGTCATTCTGCGGCAAGCCTGGCCAACATGGCTGTGGGAGCGCTGGCT
>JALTLT010000126.1 GCA_027001815.1 Gammaproteobacteria bacterium
CTCCCTCCCCGGCACGGGAGGAGGCCGCGGAGAGGGAGGCGCAAGAGCATCCCGCAGAAGCGGTCGGCGGCGAGGCGCCGGATTCCCCCATCGAAGAGAACACGGTGACCCGCTTCATGGAGGCGATCGCCCCCTCCGGAGAGGGGGAGGAGTGGCGGGAGCCCCCGCCCGGAGCGCGACCCCCGGCTGAGACGAGGGAGGCCGCCGCCCCGGGGCCGCGGGCAGGGGATTCGGCACCGCCCGCCGGGGCCGACGGCGAGGCCAGCGAGAGGGATGGCGATGCCGGGCCCGCCGGCGGCGGGGGGAGAACCGCCCCGGAGCTCACCGACGCGGCCTTCCTCTTCGAGGAGGATCTGGAGCTGCCCCCCTCCCGGCCGGTCTGGCCGTGGGCCCTCGGATCGCTGCTGCTGCTGATCGCCCTCGCCGGGCAGGTGCTTCTGCTGCGCCCGGAACTCCCCGCCGCCTGGGATCCCCTCCGCCCGGTGGTGGAGGCCGCCTGCGGACACCTCCCCTGCTCCCTCCCCCAGCGCCTCGCGCCGGACGCCTTCGAGATCCTCGCCCACGACATGGTGAATGACGGCGAGACGGTCCGTATCCATCTCAGTTTCGTCAACACCGCGCCCTTCCCGCAACCGTGGCCCCTGCTGGAGATCGTGCTCTCCGACGCCGCGGGTAAGGCGGTCGCGGCGGGCCGCTTCACTCCCGCCGAATACCTGCCCGAAGCGGCCACGACCGATGCGATGCTGCCTCCCCGGCGCCCGGCCCAGGCCAACCTGCGCCTGGAGCCGGTGGCAGGGGCGGTCTCCTGGCAGTTCCGGTTCTTCTTTCCGGAGTCCGGATAGAGCGCCGCCCTCCGCCGGCACTCTTTTCGCGCCGCACCGATCCTCCCCTTTCCCCCGCCCCCTCTTCAGCGGTAGAATTTCCGCCCCTGGCCCCCTGTGGACGAAGTGATGCGAATCGGTCCCTACCAGCTTCCCAACAACCTGATCCTGGCCCCCATGGCGGGCGTCACCGACCGGCCCTTCCGGCAGCTCTGCCGGCGCATGGGAGCGGGGATGGCGGTCTCGGAGATGGTCTCGTCCAACTCCCTGCTGTGGGGCAGCGAGAAGACCCGGCGCCGCGCCGATCACCAGGGGGAGCCCGAACCCAAGTCGGTACAGATCGCCGGCGCCGACCCCGCGATGATGGCCGAGGCGGCACGGCACAATGTGGCCAACGGCGCCCAGATCATCGACATCAACATGGGTTGCCCGGCCAGGAAGGTGTGCAACGTGGCCGCCGGCTCCGCGCTGCTCAAGGATGAAAAGCGGGTGGAGGAGATCCTGCGCGCCGTGATCGGCGCGGTGGACGTGCCGGTCACCCTCAAGATCCGCACCGGCTGGGATTCGTCCAGCCGCAACGCCGTCACCATCGCCGGGATCGCCGAGGCGTGCGGGGTGCAGGCGCTGGCGGTCCACGGCCGGACCCGCGCCGACGGCTACCGCGGCGAGGCGGAATACGACACCATTCGCCAGGTAAAACAGGCGGTTTCGATCCCGGTGATCGCCAACGGCGACATCACCACGCCGGAAAAGGCACGCCAGGTGCTGGAATTTACCGGGGCGGACGCTATCATGGTAGGGCGCGCCGCCCAGGGCCGTCCCTGGATCTTCCGTGAGATCGACCACTATCTGGCAACCGGCGAGAAGTTGCCCGAACCCTCGCCGCTCGAGATCCGCGACATCCTGCTGGAGCACCTGGACAATCTCTACCGGTTCTATGGGGAGTACACCGGCGTGCGCATCGCCCGCAAGCACATTTCCTGGTACAGCAAGGGGCAGAGGGGGGGCGCGCTTTTCCGTGACGCGGTCAACCGCGCTGAAAGCGCCGAACAACAATTAGCCATGACTCGGAAGTTCTTCGAGCAAGTGGCAGAAAGGGAGGAGATGGCCGCATGATCCCGTCCACCGTATCCAGCGAGATAGAACTCCCCGAGAGGGGCGCGGCACCGGTTGCCTCGAACCAGCAGGCCACGCTCGCCGAACATGTGCGCAACGCCCTGACCCGTTACATGGAGGAGCTGGACGGCCATCCCCCCTCCAACCTCTACCAGATGGTGATCCAGGAGGTGGAGCGCCCCCTGCTGGAGATCGTCATGAATCACGTGGGGGGTAACCAGACCCGCGCCGCCCGCTGTCTAGGCATCAACCGCGCCACCCTGCGCAAGAAACTCGCCCTCTACGGCATCAACCAGTAGGCCGGACGGGGAGGGGGGAAACCCAGTCATGCAGAAGATCCAGCGAGCGCTGATCAGCGTCTCGGACAAGAACGGCATTGTCGATTTCGCCCGCGCACTCGCGGAGCGGGGGGTGGAGATCCTCTCCACCGGCGGCACCGCCCGGCTGCTCACCGACAACCAGATCCCGGTGGTGGAGGTCTCCGACTACACCGGTTTCCCGGAGATGATGGAGGGCCGTCTCAAGACCCTCCATCCCCGAATCCACGGCGGACTGCTGGGGCGCCGAGGCATCGACGACGAGGCGATGCGCGAGCACCACATCCAGCCCATCGACCTGGTGGTGGTCAATCTCTACCCCTTCGAGGAGACGGTCCGGCGCCCCGACTGTACCATCCAGCAGGCGATCGAGAACATCGACATCGGTGGCCCCACCATGCTGCGCGCGGCCGCCAAGAACCACGCGGCCGTCACCGTGGTGGTGGACGCGGCCGACTACGAGCGGGTGCTGGAGGAGATGGAGCGCAACGACGGCGCCATCTCCGATGCCCTGCGCTTCGCCCTGGCCGTCAAGACCTTCGAGCACACCGCCCGCTACGACGGAGCCATCGCCAACTACCTGGGGGCCATCACCGCCGAGGGGGAACCGGTGGGCTTTCCGCACACCTACAACGTCCAGTTCCACAAGGTGCAGGAGCTGCGCTACGGAGAGAATCCCCACCAGAACGCCGCCTTCTACCGCGACGTGGAACCCGCCGAGGCGAGCGTCGCCACGGCACGCCAGCTTCAGGGCAAGGAACTCTCCTACAACAACATCGCCGACACCGATGCGGCCCTGGAGTGCGTCAAGCAGTTCAAGGCGCCCGCCTGCGTCATCGTCAAGCACGCCAACCCCTGCGGGGTGGCGGTGGCCGCCACCATCGGCGAGGCCTACGAACGCGCCTACACCACCGACCCCACTTCCGCCTTCGGCGGCATCATCGCCTTCAACCGGGAGCTGGACGAGGCGACCGCCAGGAGCATCATCGATCGTCAGTTCGTGGAGGTGATCATCGCCCCCAGCATCAGCCAGGAGGCGGGTGCCGCGCTCTCCGCCAAGCCCAATGTACGGGTGCTGGCCTGCGGGGCCTGGAGCGACTACCGCACCCCGGGCCTCGACTACAAGCGGGTCAACGGCGGCCTGCTGGTCCAGGATCGCGACCTGGGCATGGTGGAGCGCGATGCCCTCCGGGTGGTCACCCAGCGGTCCCCCACCGACAAGGAGCTGGAGGACCTGCTCTTCACCTGGAAGGTGTGCAAGTTCGTCAAGTCCAACGCCATCGTCTACGGCCGGGACGGCATGACCATCGGGGTCGGTGCCGGACAGATGAGCCGGGTCTACAGCGCCCGCATCGCCGCCATCAAGGCGGCGGATGCCGGCCTGGAGGTGAAGGGTTCGGTGATGGCCTCGGACGCCTTCTTCCCCTTCCGCGACGGCCTGGACTCGGCCGCCGAGGCGGGAGTGACGGCGGTGATCCAGCCCGGTGGTTCCATGCGTGACGAGGAGGTGATCGGGGCGGCCGACGAGCACGGCATCGCCATGGTCTTCACCGGCATGCGCCACTTCCGTCACTGACGGCCCCTTTCCGCATCCTGCCCGAAGCTGGAGGTTCCCCATGAAGGTACTGGTGATCGGCGGCGGTGGCCGCGAACATGCCCTGGCCTGGAAGGCGGCCCAGTCGCCACGGGTGGAGAAGGTCTACGTAGCGCCCGGTAACGCCGGAACCGCCCATGAGCCCGGGGTGGAGAACCTGGCGGTGGGGGCGGAGGATGTGGCGGGGCTGGTGAATGCGGCCCGGGAACTGGCCATCGATCTCACCATCGTCGGTCCCGAGGCCCCCCTGGTGGCGGGCGTGGTGGACGCCTTCGAGGCGGCCGGCCTGGCCTGCTTTGGCCCGCGCCGCAATGCCGCACGGCTCGAGGGCTCCAAGGCCTTCACCAAGGAGTTCCTCGCCCGCCACCGCATCCCCACCGCGGAGTACCAGGTCTTCACCGAGACCGCGCCGGCCATCGCCTACATCCGTGAAAAGGGCGCCCCCATCGTGGTCAAGGCCGACGGCCTCGCCGCCGGCAAGGGGGTGATCGTCGCCGAGAACGAGGAGCAGGCGATCGCTGCCGTGGAGGAGATGCTGGAGGCCAACCGTTTCGGCGATGCCGGCTCCCGGGTGGTGGTGGAGGAGTTCCTGCGCGGCGAGGAGGCGAGCTTCATCGTCATGGCCGACGGCCGCCACATCCTGCCGCTGGCCACCTCCCAGGACCACAAGGCACGGGACGACGGCGATCGCGGGCCCAACACCGGCGGCATGGGCGCCTACTCGCCCGCGCCGGTGGTCACCGACGAGGTCTACCAGCGGATCATGGAACGGGTGATCCGTCCCACCATCGAGGGGCTTGCGGCCGACGGCCTCCCCTACACCGGCTTCCTCTACGCGGGTCTGATGATCGACGGGGAGGGCAATCCGAAGGTACTGGAGTACAACTGCCGCTTTGGCGATCCGGAGACCCAGCCAATCCTCATGCGCATGCGCTCCGACCTGGTTGAACTCTGCCTCACCGCCCTCGAGGGCCACCTGGAGATCGTCGAGCCCCAGTGGGACAGCCGCGCCGCCCTCGGCGTGGTGATGGCCGCTGGCGGCTACCCCGGGAGCTACCGCAAGGGCGACGTGATCACCGGCCTCCCCGAAGAGACCCCGGACCTGAAGGTATTCCACGCCGGCACCGCCCTCGACGACCAGGGACGGCCGGTCACCGCCGGCGGGCGGGTCCTCTGCGTCACCGCCCTGGGGGACACCGTGGCCGAGGCGCAGGCCCGCGCCTACCAGGCAGTGAAGCAGATCCACTGGGAGGGCGCCTACTACCGCACCGACATCGGCCATCGGGCCATCGCCCGGGAGAAGGGCTGAAACGGACCGCCGGCGCCGGTCGTGACCGGGGGTCAGCCGGTCGCGTCCTCCTCACCCCCCGCTGGTCGCCAACCGGCGACGACGAAGGATCCCCACGAACGGAAAGGCCATCGACAGCATCAGGATCACCATCGCCGGCACGATCCTCTCCTGCCGGGTGAGCCACGCCGCCAGTGCGATCGCCGCTCCCATGGAGAGCGCGGCAT
The DNA here is from genome assembly GCA_027001815.1 of Gammaproteobacteria bacterium. GTDB lineage: Bacteria > Pseudomonadota > Gammaproteobacteria > JALTLT01 > JALTLT01 > JALTLT01. Next base: position 5,364 of record JALTLT010000126.1, read on the forward strand.
CGTGCACCGCCTGCCGAACCAGCGCCCTGCGCGCCGCCGCCGCTTCTTCCCCTGTGACGAAGAGAAACAGCACCGGCAGCATGAAGTGAAGCGGCGCATAGAAGGCCGCGATGATGATCCAGACGATCCACTCGTTCATGACGCCACTCCCTCGTCTCCTGCGCGGGAGCGCCGGTCGTCACGCCCTTGCGGCGGCGTCAGCGCGGTTGGAGATTCGAACCTGTGCATACGGCAGGCTGCCAAACGATTACAGCCCCACGGCGTCGCCGATGATCCCCTGCAGGAGCTCCTCGACCGCCCGGAGGGCGGAGCGGCTGGCCGCGGAGGCTGGACCCCGGGGGATGCGATAGGCGATCCAGGTGCGCCCCTCGCCCGGAAGCTGGTAGATGTAGACGATATAGGGGCAGAAGACGATGTTGTGGGGGTCGGCCTCCATCATCCGGCGGGAGACGGTGGCGCTGCAGAACTCGATCGCCTCGGCGTGCTCGTAGATCTTCCCGCCTGCGCCCAGATCCTTGCCGGTGCGCTCCAGCATGTCGCCGATGTGGGAGACGTTGTTCACCTTCAGGCCGCGGTCGGCGATCCCCTGGATCACCATGTCGCGGATGAAGGAGAAGTCGTCCTCCACCACATAGCGCACCATGTAGTCGTTGCGCAGGGGCCCGTTTCCACTCTCGTCGCCCCCCGCATGGGAGCCGAGCGCCGGCAGCCAGAGGGCCAGCACCATCCACAGCAGTCGCTTCACGTCGTTCACTCCTATTAACCCGGCAAGGGTTTACATTACATTCAGCCACAGCCAGCGCTTTCACAGCGAGGCGGACAGGCGCCGCCGCAGTCATTCTGCGGCAAGCCTGGCCAACATGGCTGTGGGAGCGCTGGCTGCGGCCCACTCAATTTTATTTTCGGAATCTCTGAATAAATCAGAGATTCCTTACAATAGGTTGGGCGCTTTGGATTTGCGCCGGCTCGGTGTTGCGGCGCTTGCCAAGGGAACAACCCTTGCCTGCGCACCGCGCCTTGATCCGACGCAAATCCAAAGCGCTGAATATAATGTAAACCCTTGCCGGGTTAATAGCAGCCTTTCGGACTTCCAGCAGGCTGTTGAAAAACACCGTTTTTCGGCATCCTGCTAGGCCCGCTTCATCGATTCGAAGAACTCGGCGTTGGTCTTGGTCACCTTGAGCCGTTCCAGCAGGAACTCCATGGCCGCAAGCTCATCCATGGGATGGAGCAGCTTGCGCAGGATCCACACCTTCTGCAGCTCGTCGGGATCGGTGAGCTTCTCCTCACGGCGGGTGCCGGAGCGGTTGATGTTGATGGCGGGATAGATGCGTTTCTCGGCGATCCGGCGATCCAGGTGGATCTCCATGTTGCCGGTGCCCTTGAACTCCTCGTAGATGACGTCGTCCATGCGCGAACCGGTATCGATCAGGGCGGTGGCCAGGATGGTCAGGCTGCCCCCCTCCTCGATGTTGCGCGCCGCGCCGAAGAAGCGCTTGGGCCGGTGCAGGGCGTTGGCGTCCACACCACCGGTGAGCACCTTGCCGGAAGAGGGCACCACGGTGTTGTAGGCGCGTGCCAGGCGGGTGATGGAGTCGAGCAGGATGACCACGTCGCGCTTGTGCTCCACCAGCCGCTTGGCCTTCTCGATCACCATCTCCGCCACCTGGACGTGACGGGAGGCGGGCTCGTCGAAGGTGGAGGAGATCACCTCGCCCCGCACCGAGCGCTGCATCTCGGTCACCTCCTCCGGCCGCTCGTCGATGAGCAGGACAATGAGATAGCACTCGGGGTGGTTGTGGGCGATGGACTGGGCGATGTTCTGCAGCATCATGGTCTTGCCCGCCTTGGGTGGCGAGACGATCAGGCCACGCTGCCCCTTGCCGACCGGCGCCGCCAGATCGATGATGCGGGCGGTGAGATCCTCGGTGCTGCCGTTGCCCAGCTCCATGGTCAGGCGTTCGTTGGCGAACAGGGGAGTGAGATTCTCGAACAACACCTTGTTCTTGGCGTTCTCGGGCGGCTCGAAGTTGATCTCGTTGACCTTCAGCAGCGCAAAGTAGCGCTCACCCTCCTTGGGCGGCCTGATCTTGCCGGAGATGGTGTCCCCGGTGCGCAGGTTGAAACGCCGGATCTGGCTGGGGGAGACGTAGATGTCATCGGGACCGGCCAGATAGGAGCTGTCCGCCGAACGGAGAAAACCGAAACCATCCTGGAGGATCTCCAGCACGCCGTCTCCGAAGATATCCTCGCCACTCTTGGCATGGGCCTTGAGAATACCGAAGATGATATCCTGTTTTCGCGCCCGGGCGATCCCCTCCAGCTTCATCGACTGGGCGATCTCGAGGAGTTCGGAGGCGGGTTTCTTCTTGAGTTCGGTCAGGTTCATGATTTTTCCGGGTTTCGGGCGGGAAGGTCAGAAGGAATCTGGAAGTAGCGGATTGTCAGGGCCCCTCACAGCGGCGGCCGGAGTCTGGTCGAACTGGGCTATGGGGGGAATTCGGATCGAAACAACTTGCAGGACGCAGTCACATGGCTGCTGAACTAAACCATAACACCAAAACGGCCAAGCGTCCAGGTACGGAGCGCCGGGCGCCCGACACCGACACACAGGGAATCGGCCGCCCCGCCCAGGACTTTACCCCTCCCCGCCTGCCGGCAGGGGGAGGGCCGGAGGGACGGCATCCCCTGCCTCCAGGGTCACAGGTTGCTGTCGATGAAGGCGGTGAGCTGCGACTTGGAGACGGCACCCACCTTGGTCGCCTCCACATTGCCATCCTTGAAGAGCATCAGGGTGGGGATGCCGCGGATCCCGTACTTGGGAGGCGTGGCCGGGTTGTCGTCGATGTTGAGCTTGGCCACTCGCAGACGACCCGCATACTCCTCCGCGATCTCGTCCAGGATCGGTGCAATCATCTTGCACGGCCCACACCACTCGGCCCAGTAGTCCACCAGGACCGGGATCTCCGACTTCAGGACCTCGGACTCGAAGGAGTCGTCGGTGACATGCTGGATCTGATCACTCACGCTGCAAGCCTCCACCTGTTTCTCGATTCGCTGTCAGGTCCGCCCCCCAATCGGCAAGGCGCATCCCCGCGCGGGAATTGACCGGACCCGGACACCGGGCCCGGACGACAACCATTGCACGAACAGGCTGTTGAAAAACACCGTTTTTCGGCAGCCTGTGCTGCGGTGCATGGATGCACCGCCGTTTTCAATGAGGCCAGCAGCCTGTCGGACTTTGACAGGCGGTCAGGTGTTGGTGCTTTCCGCGGGGCCCCGAGAGGCGGGAAGGCCCTCCCGGGGGACGCCGTGAACCCATCCCTGGGAGCTCGTCGGCGGCATCCCTGCCGCCAACGCCCCCGGGAGGGCCTTCCCGCCTCTCGGGGCGGAGTGACCTTCAGCTTGAAGTCCGACAGGCTGCTGGCCTCATTGAAAACGTGAGGAAGCCGGAAATCGCATTTTCGGCTTCCGGCGTTGAACAAGGCCAGGACGGCCTTTTTCAACATCCTGCTAAATCGTGATCCGGTCAGCGGGCCGACCGGATCTCCGGCGGGATACCGGAAAGGCCCCTCCACCGGCCTTTTCGACCGGGGAACGGGGAAAGCGGCTTCCCGTTCCCTGCTCTCCTCGGTGACCTGCCGTCATTGAAAAGGCGTCGATATCTCCCTGTATCGCGCAGAGGTTGTCGAAGGACACCGTTTTTCAACAGCCTGCCAGGGCATGGGGACCGCGGGGAAAGGCAGCACCGGCTGGCGGAAACGGCCGGTGCGGGATGAAGCCCCGGGGCTCTCCGCACCATCAGGGTGTCGCAAGGCCACGGGACGACGATGCAACGACACGGACGGGCTCCCAGGCTCACCGACGGGAGCTCTTCATCCGAATCATGATCTCGAGGGCTGCGGGAGCGCCATGGCGGCCCTGGTTCAGCGATCCCTTCCGTTGCCTCGTTCCTGCCCTGCGCATCGAACCATCGCCGAAACCGCCTCGCGGTACCGCTTCCTCCCTCTCGCCCCCCCCTGCTCGGACAGGCTCCCGGCCCTCCCTGACGTGTGGGCTAACAGGCTGTTGAAAAACCCCGTTTTTCGGCAGCCTGTGCCGCGGTGCATGGATGCACCGCCGTTTTCAATGACGGCAAGTCATTGAAAACATGAGGAAGCCGGAAATCGCATTTTCGGCTTCCGTCGTTGAAAAAGGCCAGGATGGCCTTTTTCAACATCCTGCTAATTTCATCCCAAACCGATTGTGATTTCAAGTCCAATCCATCGCCGGTTTGCGGTATGCTTAATAGATTATGGCTCAACAACATCTCACCGATACCCGATTCGAGGAGCTGGACCTCCCCCAGCCCCTTCTGGCAGCCCTCCAGGAGGCCGGATTCACCCACTGCACCCCCATCCAGGCCGAGGCCCTCCCCCTCGCCCTGATGGGGAAGGACGTGGCAGGACAGGCACAGACCGGCACCGGCAAGACCGCCGCCTTCGCCCTGGCGATCCTCAAACAACTGCTGGAGCATCCGCGCCCCGAAGGGAGCGATCCACGCCAGCCTCGCGCCTATGTGCTCGCTCCAACCCGTGAGCTGGCGATCCAGATCCACAACGACATCGTCCAGCTCGCCAGTCACACCGATCTGCGCATCGCAGTCGCCTATGGTGGGGCGGGATACGAACAGCAGCGGGAGAAGATCGCCGCAGGCACCGACATCCTGATCGGCACCCCCGGGCGACTCATCGACTACTTCAAACAGCGGGTCTACTCCCTGAAGCAGATCGAGGTGGTGGTGCTGGACGAGGCGGACCGCATGTTCGACCTGGGGTTCATCAAGGACATCCGCTACCTGCTGCGGCGCATGCCCCCCTCCGAACAGCGCCTCAACATGCTCTTCTCCGCCACCCTCTCCTACCGGGTGATGGAACTCGCCTACGAACACATGAACAACCCCACCATGGTCCAGGTGGAACCGGAGAGGGTCACCGCCGACCGGGTCCGGCAGGTGGTCTACTACACGGCCAACGAGGAGAAGATCCCTCTCCTGCTGGGGCTGCTCCGGACCCTGCAGCCACCTCGCTCCATCGTCTTCGTCAACACCAAGCGCGCAGCCGACCGGGTATGGGGTTACCTGGAGGGGAACGGCTTCAAGGCGGCCACCCTTTCCGGCGACGTGCCGCAGAAGAAACGGATCGCCCTGCTGCGCAAGTTCCAGGAGGGGGAGCTGCCGATCCTGGTGGCCACCGATGTCGCCGCCCGCGGACTGCACATCCCCGAGGTCTCCCACGTGTTCAACTACGATCTTCCCCAGGATGCGGAGGACTACGTCCATCGCATCGGCCGCACGGCGCGGGCGGGAGCGAGCGGTGACGCCATCAGTTTCGCCTGCGAAGACTACGCCTACTCCCTGCCGGAGATCGAGGCGTACATCGGCCAGAAGATCCCCTCGCAGCCGGTGGACCCGGAACTTCTGGTGGAGCCCAGACCGCCGGTACGCCCCAAGCGCAGCCGGCGCCCTGGAGGCGACCGGAGAGGCGGTCACCGTTCCGCTGGCGGGGGCACGGGCGGCGGTCGCAGAGGCGGCGCGCGTGCCGGCGGGCGACGCGGCGGCGGCGGGGGCCGCCGGGGCTGAATTCCGGCACGGCCTCCTCTTCCGTTTCCGGAACTCCGAATCGACCGGAGTCTGCCAGCAGGATGTTGAAAAAGGCCCTCCCGGCCTTTTTCAACGCCGAAGCCGAAAATGCGATTTCCGGCTTCCTCACGTTTTCAATGAAGCCAGCCGCCTGTCGGACTTCAAGCTGAAGGTCACTCCGCCCCGAGAGGCGGGAAGCACCAAAACCTGACCGCCTGTCAAAGTCCGACAGGCGACTGGCCTCATTGAAAACGGCGGTACATCCATGCACCGCAGCACAGGCTGCCGAAAACAACAGCCTTCCAGGGACGTGCCGCCGAAATCAATCACTGCAGGTGATCGATTTTGCAAGGGAGCCGAAAACCGCGCCTTTCGGCTCCCGTACTCTGACGATTCAGGGATCAATTGTTCAGAGTTTCCTCAAGATTTCGTCATTGGCGATCGAAATAGGGGGGAGAACGTCCCGGCGCGGGACGGCGGCCCCCGGAAGCAGCCATGAAGTTCCCCACCCTCCTCACCAGAAACCGTCGCCAGAAGCGGTCCGACAACGGGACGGAGGCGCCCCGCATCCCGCCACGGCTGATGCTCCAGACCCCCCCACAGCAGGACCACACCGATCTGCTGGTGGAGCTGGACCCCATCCAGCTCGGTGCCAGTCTCGACCAGTTGCCGCTCATCAATCTGCGCAACAGCCTGCGCCAGGTGCGCGACTGGCTGCTGCCCACCAACCAGCAGCCGGTCCCCCCACGCACCCGCTTCCAGCTCCTGGAGCGGTTCCGGGCCACGGCGATGCAACTCGAACCTGCCATCGAAGATGCGGAGCTGGCCAAGCTGCCGTTGCGATCCGGCGAGTATCCGGTGGTGAAGGAGGATATGCGGCTGATCCTGAAGGGGCTCGCCGACGGCTACAAGCTGCTGGTGAAGGCCCTCTACCCTCACCCCGAACAGGAGGGGCGGCTGCTGGCACCCGCCCTCTACCGCGCACTCGAGGCGATCTGTTCCAGTCTCCTGCTGGCATTTCGCAACAACCTCAACATCGAGCCCTTCAGCTATCTGGAGCTTCACCAGCTCTACTCCGCCCTGGAGGCGTTCGGCTGGGAGGAGGAGCCCGCGGTCTGGCGCAACCAGCCGCTGGGTAAACTCTCCGCCCGCCACCTCTACACGCGGATCATGGTGCTGGGGATCACCGACCCCTTCCACCTGGAGACGGGACAGGCGAGCCGTTTCTTCGAGACCATCACCCGCCACCTGGCGCTCTGCCGACTGGAAAGGAGCGAGGAGATCGCCCCGCCGGAGGGATGTTTCCTGATCGACCTGAGCAGCGACTCGCCGGCGTTGCCCCGCGGGCGACTGCAGACTCCGCCCGCTCCGGGCCAGCTTCGTCTCCTCGACCTCAGGCAGCTCCTGAGGGGGCTGCAGGGCAGCCGCCACGGCGGCCAGGAGAGGCGCCCCCACCCGACCCCCGAAGAACTCGCCGAGACGGCCCTGCTGCAAGCCCTCTGGCCCCGCATCCAGCGGACCCTCAAGCGCAAGGAGCCGCGCCGCGCCCACGAAGAGCAGGTCCATTGCGCCTTCGGCGCGGCGAGCCTCGGCTACTACCTGGAGAAGGGGCCGGACTTCATCCTCGATGCCATCTCGGGCGGCACCGCGGGCATCCACGTCCGCGACCTGGAGAGCGAACAGGAGGGAGAGTTCAACCTCTTCCCGGGCCGCATTCTCAACCAGAGTCAGTCGGGCCTGCTGGTCGCCATCGACGGTCACGCCCCACCCAACACCCATGCGGGGGAGCTGATCACCCTCTTCCGCACCCGACGGAGGGGGGAACCCGAACCGCTGATGGCGGAGATCCGCTGGCTGAAGCAGCTCCCGGACCGGGCCGAGGCGGGGGTGAGGATCCTCACCGGGGTTCCCGTCGCGGCACGCTTCTCCCCTGGCGAGGAGTCGCCCCCCCTGCCGGCACTCTTCATCCCCCCTCTCGCCGCGCTCGAGATTCCGGAGACCCTGGTGGTGCCGGCCGGCCTCCTTGCTCCCGGCCAGAGTGGAGACCTCAAGGTCGGGGAGACCTCCTGGCGCAAGGTGCGGCTCGACGGCCTCCATCACGCCACCGGCTGCTACGAACGCTACATCCTCGAAGAGAGCCCGGAGGAGCCCCGGGTCGCCGGCGGAGGATCGCCGGCGACCCGGGAGGCCGAAGACAACGTCATCGAGTGGGAGTGAGCGGAAGGAGACAGGGCATGACCAGGGAGAGCAAGGGGAGAGAGAGACGCACGGAGGAGAAGTGCGGGCACTGCGGAGGGCGCATCTGCTGCACCTACGTCACGCAGAAGATCGACGCGCCCCGCTCCAAGGCCGACTTCGACCACCTGCTCTGGCAGGTCTCCCACCGCGGTGTGGAACTCTTCAAGGAGAGTGGGGGCTGGTACCTGCTGTTCCGGTCCCCCTGCGAGCATCTGGGCGAAGACGGTCTGTGTGGCATCTACCCCCTCCGGCCCGAGGTGTGTCGCGCCTACGACAACGACTGGTGCGAGCTGGACCAGCCGGCCGAGGAGAACTTCCAGCTCCATTTCACCGACCACGCCGCCCTGCTCGCCTACTGCCGGAGACGATTCCGACGCTGGGACTCTCCCGCCCGAGTCACCACCCCGCCCCGCGGAATTGATCAGGAGGCGACCGGCACCGAGGGCTCCACCGGCATCAGATCGCGAAAATCCTCGATGGCATCGAACTCCTCCACCTCCCTGCGCGGTCCGCGGGTGTCGGGACGATAGACCGCCAGCAACCAGCGAAGGCCATAGCCCCGTGCCGAGCGCAGCACGCTCAGGGAGTCGTCGACCAGCAGGGTCCGTTCCGGATCGAACGGTTCCACCTCCTGCAGCCGCCCCCAGAATCGCGGATCCTCCTTCGGAATGCCAAAGTCGTGGGCGCAATGGAGGGCGTCGAAGTGGCCACCGAGGCGGGTCCGCTCCATCTTCAGGCGCAGCGCCTTGCCGTGGGCGTTGGTCACCAGTGCCACCCGCTTGCCGGCGGCACGGGCGGCATCGAGAAACTCGGTGACGTGAGGATGAACGGCGATGAGATGGTCCACCTCCTCCTTGAGGAGGGCGATATCGAGTCCCAGTTCCCGACTCCAGTAGTCGACACAGTACCAGTCGATGGTCCCCTCGGCCCTGCGGAAGCGGGGAAACAGCTCCTCCTTCGCCTCCTCGAGGGTGATGCCGTGCTTCTCCGCAAAGCGCCGGGGCACATGCTCGCGCCAGAAATGGTTGTCGAAGTGCAGATCCAGCAGCGTTCCATCCATATCCAGAAACACCGTATCCACCTGCCGCCAGTCGATCATCGTCTCTCCTCGTGCCGCGCTCGCCTCATCCCGGGGGAAACCGGGCGTTCCATCATAGGGGAAACCCCCCATTTCCTCCAGAAACGCCCCCCTCCAGAATGGCAGACAGAGCGCACCACCCGTCGACCCTCCTCGCCCGCCCCCGGCCCGCGAAAACGAAATCGGGGAAATGGTCACTGAATTCTTCTATTCTCTCCTGGTATATTCCTGCTTCTCATCTGGAACCCCCGGACACGCCATGCGCCCTCTCACCCCTGTAGCTGCGCTCCCGGTCGCTCGCTTCCGTCGAACGGCGACACCGGCCACGCCATGCTTCATCCTGCCGTTCCTGTTGCTGGCCCTGGTCACGCTGGGGCCAGCCTGCGCCGAGGAGATCGCCGTGGAACTGCCGCAGGGGGGGCAGGCGCTCGCCCGGTTCCACGCGGGCAGCCCTTCGAGACCCGCCATCCTGGTGCTGCACGGTTTTCTGACCAGCCACCATTTCAATACCGTCGCGAGCATGGTGGAACTGCTCGCCGAGGAAGGCTTCACCGTACTGGCGCCCAACCTCACCCTCGGCATCAGCAAACGGCGTTCCGGCCTCCCCTGCGACGCCATCCACACCCAGGGCATGGAAGAGGATCTCGCGGAGATCGACTTCTGGGTGCGGTGGCTCGAGAACCGGGGCCACCGGGAGATCGTGCTGGTGGGCCACTCCATGGGCAGCCTCCAGCTCGTCGCCTACCTGGCCCACCGGCACCCCGCGGCGGTCAGGCTGCTGGTGGCCACCAGCCTCACCTATTTCGCCAACCCCCGGGTCACGCCGGCCGAGGTGATCCGGCGGGAGCGCGCCAGGGCGGAGGCCCTGTCGGCCCGCGGAGACGAGAGTCCGCGCCGCTTCTCGCTCTCCTTCTGTCAGGGTAACTATGTGAGCACGCCCTCCGCCTACCTCTCCTACCTCCGCTGGGACGGCGACCGGCTGCTCGCGGCCCTGCAGGAGATCCCCATCCCGCGGGTGGTGATCATGGGTGGCGCAGACGATCGCTTCGAGGCCGACTGGCGAAGACGGCTGGAGGCGAGCGGGGCCCGGATCATCGTCATCCCGGGAGCCAGCCACTTCTTCGACGACCAGTTCGAGTTCGATCTCCACGACCGGCTCCTGGAGGCCGTAGCGACCCTCCCCTGACCATGGCCTCCCTGCCACGCAACCGCTTCTCCCTGCACCAGTTCCTGAGCCTGTTCCTGGCGGCGAGCGTCATTCTCTTCATCGCCCTGGAGAGCCACCTCTTCTACCGGCTCCAGGAGATCCAGCGGGGGACGGAAGAACGCCATCTGAAGCTGGCACGAGACGAACTCTCCCACGCCCTGCACACGGTGGAGAACACCCTCGAGGAGCTCTCGTCGCGTCTGCAGGAGTGGGACGAGCTGCACCAGCAACTCGACCAGCCCGCCTACTACCCCTACTGGCGGGAGAACCGCATCCTCAACAGCACCTTCTTTCCCCGCTTCATCACCGGCATGGAGCTCTACGACCCCTCCGGAAAGATCCTCTCCCCTCCGCTCGTCCCCCTCTTTCCCACCCAGCTCAACGATCCCCGGCGGCTGGCGGTGACCGGAGAGGGCCGGTTGCAGCTCCTCTACCCCATCACCGTTCCCGATCGTAGCCGACCGGGTCGCACGGCCGGATATGCCCTTCTCGCGGTGGACCTGCTGGAGGCGATCCGCAGCCGCTACATCTTCACCCACCTCAAGGCCGACTCGCTGAGGGTCCGGGAGGGACTGCCGGCCACACTGGATGGAGAATCCCTCGATCCCCAGGAGCTGTTCCAGTTCTCGCCCATCGATCTGGGCGACAGGGAGGCGGTGACTTCACTCGCCCTGCGCAACACCCTCTACCATTCGCTGCTGATCGCGGGGGGGCTGCTGCTGGTCTACCTGCTGGTGATCCGCTTCATCTCCTCGCCACTCCGCTCCCTCGTCCGCTACCTGGAGACCCTGCGCCGGGGGGCCATGGAGGAGAATCCGCCTTCCGAGTTCCGGGTCTCCGAACTGGAGACGCTGCGCAAGGCACTGGTGGAGTACCACCACCAGTTGCGCGCCGCCCACGCGGAACTGGACCATCAGAACTCGCGCCTCTGGCAACTGGCCCACCACGACCCCCTCACCGGTGCCTGCAACCGGCTCGCCTTCGAGGAGGACTGGAACAGCCTGATCGGGCTCCTGGACCATCAGCGGATCGGAATCGCCTACATGCTGGTGGACTGTGACCACTTCAAGGCGATCAACGACACCTACGGTCACCAGACGGGGGACGCCCTCCTGCGCATCGTCGCCCAGCTCCTGCAGCGTTCACTGCGCAGCGGCGACAAGCTCTACCGGCTGGGAGGCGATGAGTTCGCCGCGGTGATCATCAACAGTACCGCGGATTCCGTGATGGCGATCGCCGAGCGCTTCCAGGAGCGCATCTCCCGCTACCCCTTCGGCCAGCTCGGCATCGACGAACCGGTCACCATCAGCATCGGTATCGCCATCGCCGACGAGGTGGACCACCATCGGCTTCGCTCCCTGCCGCGCGATGCGGACCTGGCCATGTACCACGCCAAGCGATCCCGCAAGGCGGTGGAGATCTTCCGGCCGGAGATGGGACAGGATGCGGCCATCCTCTCCAGCCGCCTGGTCAATGCCGTACTGCGAGCCATCAACCACGGCGACAACCTGGAGATGCACTACCAGGCGGTGGTCTCCGCCGACGGCAATCACACCTGTTTCTACGAGGCACTGGCCCGGCTCCGCGACGGCAGGGAACTGATCATGCCGTGCGACATCTTCCCGGTGGTCACCCGCCACCGCCTGGATGCCGCATTCGACCACGCGGTGATCCGTGCCGTCTCCCGCGATCTGATCGAGGAGCGCATCCCCGCCGGCAGCGGTGTCTCCATCAACCTCTCGGCGGCCAGCGTCATCGAGCCGAGCATCGAGGAGCGGCTGGTCTCGCTGCGCGCCTTCGCCGGGAGCCATCGCATCGTCATCGAGGTGACGGAGGGGTCTCTCATCAGTCACCTGGAGCAGGCCAACCGCAATCTCGACAACCTGAGGCGCCGCGGCTTCACCATCGCCCTCGACGACTTCGGCAGCGGCTACTCCTCCATCCGCTACCTGGCCAGCATGCCCGTGGATCTGATCAAGTTCGACATCACCCTGCTCCAGGCCCTGCGTGAAAGCGAGCGCAGCCGGCGTATCGTCGAACACGTGGCGCTGATGATCCGCGAGGCGGGCTTCGAACTCCTGGCCGAGGGCATCGAGGACGAGGAGACCCTGCAACTGGTGACCAACATCGGCGCCACCCTCCTGCAGGGATATCTGCTTGCCCGCCCCGGGCCGATGCCGGGAAGCGAACTCAACCACCGTCCCAAGCGCTGAACTCGTGGCAGAGCCCCCGCGGAAGTGGTTCGGCCCACATCACAATTGGGCTACAATGGCGCCTTCATGCAGGATTCCATTCTCAACATTCCGCTGCCGCGCCTCGCCCTGGCCCTGCTCCCTCCGCTGGTGGTGGTCTGGTTCCAGTTCCGCTGGTCCCTCGGCGGCGGACGCTCCCTCTACGCCATCGGTCGCATGGTGGGGCAGTTGCTGATCATCGGCTACCTGCTGCTGTTCCTCTTCCGCTCGAAGGAGGCGTGGCTGATCCTGACGGTGCTGGCGGTGATGCTGGTGGCCTCGGCGTGGATCGCCCTCCACTCGCTGAAGAGCCAGAAGGGATTCCCCTTCCACGCCAGCCTCCTCGCCATCGGCCTTGCCGGCGTCGCCACCCTGGCGCTGGTCACCCAGGGCGTGCTGGACCTCCAGCCCTGGCACGAACCGCGTTATCTGATCCCGCTGGCCGGGATGATCTTCGCCAACGCCATGAACTCGGTGAGCCTGGCGGCGGAACGGCTGCAGTCGGAACTGGACCACGGCATCGATTTCCTCGCCGCCCGCCGGGTGGCCCTGCAGGCGGCACTGATCCCGCTGATCAACTCGCTGATGGCGGTGGGCCTGGTCTCCCTGCCGGGGATGATGACCGGCCAGATCCTCTCGGGGGTCTCGCCGCTGATCGCCGTGCGCTACCAGATCATGGTGATGGGGATGATCTACGGCTCGGCGGGCATGGCCGCCATCCTCTTCCTGTGGCTGGTGCACAAGGAGGGGGTCACCACCCCCTCAACGACGGCTCGTCGCGCCGAGGATGGCGCCGATGATGGAGGTGGTTGAACACCCCTCCTCGAAGCCCAGTACCCGTACCTCACCGCCCGCCGCCCGTACGCAGTCGCCGCCCGCGATCGCCGCGGGATGGTAGTCTCCCCCCTTCACCAGCACGTCGGGAAGCACCTCGCAGACGAGCCGCTCCGGGGTATCCTCGGAGAAGGGAACCACCCAGTCGACACACTCGAGGGCCGCCAGCACCGCCATCCGGTTGCCCACCGGGTTGACCGGACGCCCCTCGCCCTTGAGCGCCCGGACCGAGGCGTCGTCGTTGACCGCCACGATCAACCGGTCGCCCAGGGCACGCGCCTGCTGCAGGTAGCGCACGTGGCCCGCATGGAGGATGTCGAAACAGCCGTTGGTCATCACCACCCGCTCGCCGGCCTGCCGCGCAGCGGCCACCGCCTCCAGCAGCCGCTCCTCGGTGACCACGCCGCTGTCCGGGAGATGGCGTGGGCGCAGCGCCCCCGTGATCTCCTCCACCGAGACGGTGGCGGTACCCAGCTTGCCCACCACGATACCCGCCGCCGTGTTGGCGAGCACCATCGCCTCCTCCAGAGGGCGACCGGCGGCCAGGGCGGCCGCCAGCACCGCGATCACCGTATCGCCGGCGCCGGTCACGTCATACACCTCCCGGGCGCGGGTGGCGAGGTGAAGGGCCGGCTCGCCGCGCCGCAGCAGGGTCATGCCCTGTTCGCCACGGGTCACCAGCAGGGCACCGATGGCGTGGCGCTCCAGCAGGTTGCCACCCCGCTCCACCAGCGCCGCTTCGTCCACGCAGGGACCCACCACCGCCTCCAGCTCCGCCAGGTTCGGGGTGAGCAGATCGGCGCCCGCGTAGGAGGAGAAGTCCTGCCCCTTGGGGTCCACCAGCACCGGCACCCCCTTTTCGCGCGCCAGCGCGATGAAGGGCGCGGCATCCCGCAGTGTCCCCTTGGCGTAGTCGGAGAGGATCATCGCCCCGCACCCCTCCAGCACCTCGCCGCAGGCGGTCAGCAGCGGCGTCGCGCTGTAACCGTCGAAAGGGGTCTCGAAGTCGAGGCGGATGAGCTGCTGATTGCGCGACAGCACCCGCAGCTTGGTGATGGTGGGATGGCCGGACAGCCGATGGAAACGGCACTCCACCCCCGACAGGCCCAGCGCCCGTTCCAGGCTCTCCGCCGCCTCGTCGTCTCCGGTCACCCCCGCCACCAGCGACCGCGCACCGAGGGCCGCCACATTGAGGGCCACGTTGGCCGCCCCGCCCGGCACCTCGCGGCTCTCGGCCACGTGCACCACCGGCACCGGCGCCTCGGGCGAGATGCGCTGGGTCGCCCCCAGCCAGTAACGGTCGAGCATCACGTCGCCGACCACCAGCACTCCGATGTTCTGGAAGGAAGGAATCTGCAAGGGCCACCTCTCCGTATCGATCACCCCGGCCGGTCGGAAACGCCGCGCCGGGTCTGTACAAGGATCTGCTGACCATTCTAGCAGGATGTCGAAAAAGGCCGTCCTGGCCCTTTTCAACGCCGGAAACCGAAAATGCGATTTCCGGCTTCCTCACATTTTCAATGACCTGGCGTCATCGATAATAGCGGTGTATCCACGCACCACAGCACAGGCTGCCGAAAAACGGTGTGTTTCAACTGCCTGCTAGCGCAACTGCCGCCGTCACCGTCGCCGTCGCCACATCACCTGGCGGGCCCCTGGCGGCGGGGGTTCTGCCGCTGTGGGCGACGATCCCACGGCAGTCGCCGTGCCGGTCCGCGAGAATCCCGGTGGCGCGCCCGGCCCGGCTGGGCTACCTTTTTCTCCAGGCGCCTCCTCTGCGGTCCGGGTCCGAGACGTCGTTGCCCGCCAGCAGGATGTTGAACAAGGCTGTCCTGGCCTTTTTCGGCGCCGGAAGCCGAAAATGCGATTTCCGGCTTCTTCACGTTTTCAATGACCTGGGGTCATTGAAAACGGCGGTGCATCCATGCACCGCGGCACAGGCTGCCGAAAAACGGTGTTTTTCAACAGCCTGCCAGGCGCGCGCCCTCCTTCGATGGGCGGCCGTCCACTGGATACCACCACACCTCTCCGACATTCGGATGGATACTGGAGGCATATCATGAACAACTGGATGTTTCGACGTGCAGGTGCCTGGGCAGCAGCGTTGTCCGTTCTGCTCTCCACCGTCTGCTGGGGCTCCACGGATCGAGCGCCAGCCCCGGCACAGGCCGAAGAGCCGCTCGGCACCCAGGTGACCGTACGCCTCGCCGACTATTTCTACCCCCTGCAGACGGGGAATCAGTGGGTGTTCTCCGTGCGGGATCCCTTCGGAAGCTGGGTGGAGACCCTCTCCGTCGGCACCCGAGTGCCCCTGTTCGCCGGCAGCGAGCCCCTCGGCGAAGCCTATCAGCTTTACGGAGTCGCCGACGGCGGCTTCTGGTCCGACACCTGGAACGATTACTGGGATCTCTCCGCCATCGGCGAACTGGAGTCCTACGGTTTCGATGCCACGGGGATGGAGGTGAGGTTCTCACCGCCGATGACCATGCCGGCGCAGATGGCGTTCGGACCTGTCTACACCACCGTGGCCCGCACCTTCCTCGACGGCCTGGATACCGGTTACCAGGCGACCTGGAAGATCAGGCTCCTCGGCCTGACCCGCCTCACGGTTCCCGCGGGGACCTTCGACGACGTGCTGGTGCTCGGCCTGTTCACCGACATCCTCGCCGAGAGGGACCTGGCCATCTTCTGGCTGGCGCGAGGAGTCGGACTGGTCAAGAGCGTCTCCCTGACCGATTCCAAATCGAGGGTGTTGAGCTCTTACAGCGTCAACGGACCCTAGCCCGAAAATTGCGTGAAACCGCTGAATATTGCATTCAACTTTATGTTTGCAAACAGAAACTTTCGCATATTAGCGGGTAACGATTCGTTCCCGGCACGCTCTGCCGGCGTCTGCACGCCTGGCGCGCCCGATTGCACCGCTTTTCGCGCAAGCCGTAGCGATGGCTACGCCTTGCACTCCAAAGCGGCACACTCGAACACACACGCCAGACGCACATCCATCCGGCAGCTTCACGCAACTCTCGGGCTAGCAGTCTGTCGGACTTTTGGCTGAAGGTCACTCTGCCCCGCGGAAAGCAACAGAACCTGACGGCCAATCAAAGGCCGACAGGCTGCTCGCAGGATGCCGAAAAAGGCCAGGACGGCCTTTTTCGCCATCCTGTCAATAGACGGTCACGAAACCGGTATCGCCCGCACCCTCCTCCCAGAGGCCATTCATCTGCAGATCCACGGAAAAGAGGAAGAGATACTCTCCCGGCGGGAGGTTTCGCGTCTCCAGGAGGGAGAGCGGGGCGAGCGGGAACAGCGGACCGCCGTAGGCGCGAAGCGGCTCGGTCGAAGGGATCCAGCCCGATTCCAGGGTGTACCAGTAGATCCCCGAGGGCGAGACGGCCGCCACCCACCAGTCGGCAGGCAGACCGTCGAAAAAGATCCCCGGATCCAGGGAGACCGTTACATCGAGCAGTTCCCCCTGTTTCAGCAGGAGGGGGAGGTCCGAGCCGTTGAGCTTGAGGTCGGGAAGGAGAGGGCTCCCCGCCACGTCGCAATCGACCCCGTCCCGGTAGAAATAGGAAGAGACGAGATAGGTGAACTCGCCCACATCGAACATGGAGAGGGGGATCCTGCCCTCCGCCACCTGGCCGGCCAGACCGTACTCCGGGCCGGAGAAGCGGAGACTCCAGCCGGTGCCGTCCCACGATCCGATGTTGGTGAACGTCCCGGCGATGCGGGCCTCCACGTCCCCGACACTCTTGCCGAGGGGGGACTGGTGCAGGCGAAGCGAGGGCCCTTCGTCATTCAGGGAGAAGTCGAAAGTGCCGCTCCAGGTATCCATCCGCCAGTAGAGATAGGTGGCATCCTGGGCCAGATAGAGCGCACTGATGTCGGTCCCGGCACCGCACTCGCTGTCACCCGCGCCATCTTCGAAGGCCGGGG
>JALTLT010000127.1 GCA_027001815.1 Gammaproteobacteria bacterium
AGCGGCGTCATCACGACCCGCATCGTCGATGTGGGCGAAGTGGTGGCGGCCGGCACGCCGCTCATGGAGATCGTCGACCTGGACCGTCTCTATCTCAAGGTCTATATCCCCGAGAAATCGATCGGCAAGGTGCGCCTGGGTCTGCCGGCACGCCTCTGGGTGGACGCCTTCCCCGACCGCCCCTTCGCCGCCACGGTTCGCTACATCGCCTCCCGGGCGGAGTTCACCCCGCGTGAAGTGCAGACCCCGGACGAGCGGGTCAAGCTGGTCTACGCCGTCAAGCTCTACCTGGAGGAGAACCCGCACCGCCGCCTCACCCCCGGCATGCCCGCCGACGCGGTCATCCGCTGGAGGGAGGAGGCGCCGTGGACCCGGCCTCGCTGGTAGGGCGGGGTGCGGACCGGAAGAAGAGCGATGACGCCGCGAGACGACGCTGAACACGCCCCCTCTGCCCCCCTCCTCTGCCGGGTGCGGGGGTTCGGCAAGCGCTACGGCCGCCTGCAGGCGGTGAAGGGAATCGACCTGGAGCTGCATCAGGGAGAGATCCACGGCCTCATCGGCCCCGACGGTGCCGGCAAGAGCACCCTCATGAAGGCGATCGCCGGCGTACTCGATTTCGATCAGGGGCGGATCGAGCTCTTCGGCACCCCCCTCGACTCGGAAAGGGCGGCCGAGGCGGCCAAGGCGCAGATCGGCTTCATGCCCCAGGGACTCGGCCTCAACCTCTACGCCGAACTCTCAGTGGAGGAGAACATCGACTTCTTCGCCCAGCTCCGCGAGATCCCACCCGCGTTGCGGGAGGCGCGCAAGGCCGAACTGCTCGCCATGACCCGCCTCGCCCCCTTCCGCGACCGTGCCATGAAACATCTCTCCGGGGGCATGAAACAGAAGCTGGGACTGGTCTGCACCCTCGTTCACCAACCCCGCCTGGTGATCCTCGACGAGCCCACCACCGGCGTCGACCCGGTTTCCCGCCGCGACTTCTGGGCGATCCTGACGGGGCTGCTGCGGGAACGGGGGGTCACCGCCCTGGTCTCCACCGCCTACCTGGACGAGGCGAGCCGCTTCCACCGCCTCGCCTTTCTGCACCAGGGGCGCATGCTGGCCGAGGGCTCCCCGGAACGGCTGCAGCGTCTCGCCCCGGGCCACATCGCCCAACTGGCCCCTGCCGACCCCCTGGCAGCCTTCCGCGCCGTCCGCTCCCGCTGGCCCCAGGCCGAGGTGGTGGGGCCGCTGCTGCGGGTCTTCCTGCGCGAGGGAGAGGAGCCGGCGGAACTGGCCCGCCGCGCGGTGGTGGGGGAGGAGGAGATCACCCTCCACGAACCAGATCTGGAGGACACCTTCATCGCCCTGCTCCGGCAGCGCGGGCTCATGGAGGAGAGGGCGGAGGAGAGCGGCAGTGCATCCGGCGATCAAGGGGACCCGGCTGGCGAAACGCGCCGCCGCGAGCCGCTCATCGAGGCACGCGGCCTGACCCGCGACTTCGGTCGCTTCCGGGCCGTCGACCACGTGGACTTCCAGGTCTGTCCGGGCGAGATTTTCGGCCTGCTCGGGGCAAACGGGGCCGGCAAGACCACCGCCATCAAGATGCTCACCGGCATCCTCCCTCCGAGCAGCGGGGAAGGAAGGGTGGCGGGTGCCGACATGGCCCGCGCCGGCCAGGCGATCAAGTCACGCATCGGCTACATGTCCCAGGCCTTCTCCCTCTACGAGGATCTCACCGTGCAGGAGAACCTCCGACTCTTCGCCGGCATCTACGGCCTGCGCAACCGCGAGCGCGACCGCCGCATCGAGTGGGCCCTGGAACTGGGCGACCTGACCCACCTGCGCCGCGCCTCCACCGCCAGCCTGCCCATGGGGCAGCGGCAGCGCCTCGCCCTTGGCTGCGCCCTGCTCCACCGTCCCCAGGTGCTGTTCCTCGACGAGCCCACCTCCGGTGTCGATCCGGTGGGGCGGCGCCGCTTCTGGGAGATCCTGCTGCGGCTGGCCCGCATCGAGCGGGTGGCCCTGCTGGTCACCACCCACTACATGAGCGAGGCGGAACACTGCGACCGGATCGCCCTCATGTACGCCGGCCGGATCATCGCCGACGCACCACCTGCGGAACTCAAGGCGAGGCTGGAGCGGCGAGTCGGGAGGCTCCTCTCGGTGGTCACCGCCGAGCCCCTGCGGGCCCTCGAACGGCTGGAGGCGGCCGGCTTCCGCGACGCCGCCCTGTTCGGCCGGCACATCCACCTCTTCAGCCGTGATCCCGGAGCGACCGGGGAAGAGATCCGCCGGCTCCTCGAGGCGGCCCATATCGCCGTGGAGGGCATCGGAGTCCAGCCCCCCGGCATGGAGGACGTCTTCGTCCACGAGATCCTCGCCCGCGAGCGGGAGGCGGTGGCATGAACCTTCACCGGATGTTGGCGGTGGCCTGGAAGGAGTGGCGGGAGGTGGTGCGCGACCGGCTCTTCTTCACCATGGCCTTCATCCTCCCTCTGATGCTCATGGGGGTGCTGGGATGGGGCCTCTCCCTCGACGTGGAGAACATCCCCTTCGTGGTGGTGGACCACGACAACACCCCCCTCTCCCGCGACTACATCGGCCACTACACCGACTCCCGTTACTTCCGTTTCCGCGGCTACCTTGCCGACGAACACCGCATCGACCCGCTGCTCGCCGACAGCAAGGTGCGGCTGGCGATTGTCATTCCCCCCCGTTTCCAGGAGAGGCTGCTGGCCGGCACCCCCGCTCCGGTCCAGGCCCTCATCGATGGTGTCTTCCCCTTCCGCGCCCAGACCCTCAAGGGCTACGTGGCCGCCATCAACGCCGCCTTCAGCCGTAACCTGCTGGTGAAGCACCTGGCCCGAAGCCGCGGCCTGCCCCGCACCGCCGCCGAGGCGATGGTCCAGCCGGTGCGCCTGGAAACCCGCTACCTCTACAACCAGGCGATCCGCAGCGACTGGTCCATGGCCCCGGCCCTGATCATGCTCGTGCTGATGGTCACTCCGCCGTTCCTCACCGCCCTCGGGGTGGTGCGCGAGCGGGAGAGCGGTTCCATCTACAACATCTACGCCTCCACCATCACCAAGGGGGAGTTCATCATCGGCAAGCTGGCCCCCTACGCCGCCATCTCCTGCTTCAACATCCTCACCCTCTGGATCGTCGCCATGCAGGTGTTCGGCGCCCCCTTCAAGGGCAACGCTCCCTTCTTCTACGCCGCCTCGGTGGTCTACGTGATCTGCACCGCCGGCATCGGCCTGCTGGTCTCCATCTGGGTCCGCACCCAGATGGCGGCAGTGCTGCTCACCATGGTGATCACCTTCATCCCCGCCATGCTCTATTCGGGCATGCTGGTGCCGATCCAGTCCCTCTCGCCGGAGGCGCGCCTCGAGGCCCATCTCTTCCCGCCCCTCTACTACCTGCGGCTCACCTGGGGCACCTTCCTCAAGGGGCTCGGCCCCGAAGCGTTATGGCGGGACGTGGCGATCCTCGCCCTCTACGCCACGCTGCTCTGGGGCATCGGCTGGTGGCGCTTCACCAAGAGGCCCGGGCGATGAGGGGCCGGCTCCTCCTCTGGTGGCTGCGGTTGCGGGTGATGACCGCCAAGGAGCTGATCCAGCTCGGCCGCGACCCGCTGCTGCTGATCATCATCGCCTGGTTCTTCACCGCCGACGTCTATCTGGCCGGCTCCGGCATCTCCATGGAACTCAAGCACGCCCCCCTGGTGGTCGTCGACCTGGACCACAGCGCCGCCTCCCGCGAGCTGATCCACAAGTTCCGCGAGCCCCACTTCCGGCTGCTGGGCGAGGTGGCGCACCCGGTCGAGGGGCAACGGATGCTCGACTCGGGCGAGGCGATGCTGCTGCTGGAGATCCCACCCGGCTTCCAGCGCGACATCCGCCGCGGCCTCCAGGCCACCGCCCAGCTCCGCATCGACACCAGCAACACCATCCTCGGCACCCTGGCGGCCGCCTACTCGGCGCAGATCGTCGAGGCCTATGCCCTCGAACTGGCCGAGCGCCGCTTCGGCACCGGCCGGCTGCTGGAGCGGGCGCCGGTGATCGACGACCGCCGCCGGGTCTGGTACAACCCCAACCAGACCGAGACCTGGTTCATGTCCATCTCCGAGCTGCTGACGGTGATCACCCTCCTCTCCCTGATGCTGCCGGCGGCCGCCGCCGTACGGGAGAAGGAGCGCGGCACCATCCAGCAGCTCATCGTCTCCCCCCTCACCCCCACCCAGGTGATGCTCCCCAAGGTAGTCGCCATGACCCTGGCGATCCTCGCCGGCACCGCCGGCTCCCTCTTCCTGATCCTGCTGCCGGTCTTCCAGGTGCCGGTCAAGGGGAGCCTGCCCCTCTTCTTCCTGGTCACCGCCGAATACGTCTTCGCCACCGCCGGCCTCGGCCTCTTCATCGCCACCCTCGCCCGCAACCTGGGCCAGGTCACGCTGCTGGTGGTGCTGGTGATGATGCCCATGCTGCTGCTCTCAGGCGCCTGGACACCTCCCGAGGCGATGCCCGAGGCGTTGCGCATGGTGATGCCGATCACCCCCCTCTACCACTTCATCGAGATGGGCTACGCCATCCTCCTCAAGGGCGCCGGAGTCGACATCCTCTGGGACTCCATGCTCGCTCTGGCCCTCATCGGCCTCGCCCTCTTCCTGTTCGGCGCCTGGCGGTTCCGGAGGCAGTTGGGCTGACAGGATGTTGAAAGAGGCCGTCTGAGACCAGCAGCCTGACGGACTTCAAGCTGAAGGTCACTCCGCCCCGCGGAACGCACCAGAACCTGACGACCTGTCAAAGTCCGACAGGCTGCCAGCCTCATTCAAAACGGCGGCGCATCCAAGCTCCACGGCACAGGCGGTTGAAAAAGGGTTTTTTTCAACCGCCTGCCAAGCCCCTGTCCCGGCCGGTTGCAGCCACAAGAAGCCCACGTCCGGATCGGCGGCGCGGCACAGGGGTAGCGAGTATCCCCCGGCAAGGCCTGGGGATACTCGCTGTTACCGGACCGTGAAGAGATTCCGTTCCCGGCCGATATGGTCGGCTATACTGAGAATCATTCGCAGACGGGACGCGGAACCGTGCGTCCTCCAACATCAGGAGACCCCATGAAGAGAAGAGCCTTTCTCACCGGCAGCGGCACCCTGTTTCTCGCCACACTCACCGGCTGCGGCGGTTCCAGCAACAACGATACCACCTCGCCACAATCCCCCGCTTCCTACGCCCCGCTGAAGATCCCGCCGCTGCGGGAGGGCGCCGACTTCGACCTCTCCCTGCAGGAGGGCGCGGTGGAGTTTCTGGAAGGGCTGTTCACCCCCACCTGGGGTATCGAAGGCGACTTTCTCGGCCCCGCGCTGCGGGTCCGCACGGGCGACGCCATCCGCCTTTCGGTGACCAACAATCTGCCCGAAGCGACCACCCTCCACTGGCACGGCATGCGGCTGCCCGGTCCCATGGACGGCGGCCCCCACCAGATCATCCAGCCCGGGGAGACATGGCTCGCGGAATACGAGGTCCTGCAGGGCGCAGGTACCAACTGGTTCCATCCGCACCGGGAGGGCGTCACCGGCGAGCATGTCTACCGGGGGCTTGCGGGCCTTCTGATCGTCGAAGATGGCTCGAGTGAGTCACTCGACCTGCCCCGCACCTGGGGGGAGGACGATATTCCACTCATCCTCCAGGATCGGCGCTTCAACGCCGACGGCACCTTCGACTATCTCTCTCAGCCCATGGAAGAGATCAACGGCATGCTTGGCGACACCTACCTGGTCAACGGCACACTCGGCGCGGGGATCCGGCTGCCGGCCAAGGAGGTTCGATTCCGTATCCTCAATGGCTCCAACGCACGCGAATACGATCTGCGCTTCAGCGACGGGCGGGCATTCCGCCAGATCGCCACGGACAATGCCCTGCGTGAACAGGCGGCCACTCTCACCCGCCTGCGGTTGACCCCGGGCGAGCGTGCCGAGATCGTGGTCGATCTCGGCGCCGATCTGGGCGACACGCTGACCCTGGTGAATGCCGATGACGGGGATGCGCCGCTGCTTGTTCTCGACGTGGCGGATACCCCCTCCAGCATCACCACCACCCCCGACACGCTCACCACCCTGGAACATCTCGACCCCCTTCAGGCCGTCACCACCCGCACCTTCCGACTCGGCATGCAGATGGGTCTCTTCACCATCAACGGGGTCGCCATGGACATGGAGCGCATCGATCAGGTGGTTCCGCTGGGAGCGGTGGAGATCTGGGAGATCATCAACGAGACCAACATGCTGCACAACTTCCACGTCCACGGTACCCACTTCGAGATTCTCGATCGAAACGGTTCGCCCGCCCAGATCGAGGCCTACGAGACGGGGTACAAGGACACGGTGCGTGTCGGACCGTTGGAGCGTGTGCGAATCATCCTGCGCATGGAAGACTACACCACGGATGAGAGCGCCCCCTACATGTTTCACTGCCATATCCTGGAACACGAGGATCGGGGCATGATGGGTCAGTTCATCGTCGTCTGAATCGGCATTC
>JALTLT010000128.1 GCA_027001815.1 Gammaproteobacteria bacterium
CTTGACGACCGGCGCGACACCACTTCCCGGTGAAGTCCGGCGCAAATCGGGATCGAAAGGGGGCTATTCTACCCGCTCGGCAGGCTGCGGAAAAACGGTCTCTTCCACAACCTGCCCGCGACAGGGCGCGAGACCACCACTCCGGGGGGGTCGCGCTGGCGGACGGATGGCGGAAAACCCACCCCGCCTTAACAGGATGTTGAAAAAGGCCGTCCCGGCCTTTTTCAACGCCGCAAGCCGAAAAGCACGGTTTTCGGCTCCCTTGCAAAATCAATCACCTGCAGTGATTGATTTTGGCGGCACGCTCGTACACGCCAGACGCACATCCATCCGGTCGCTTCATGCAACTTTCGGGTCAACCGCCCGTCGGACTTTGAAAGGCTGGCAGGTGCTGGTGCTTTCCGAGGGGTCCCGAGAGGCGGGAAGGAGCCGGCTCCAGGCCAAAGTCCGACAGGCATCGACAAAATGTGGAAAAATCCCTTCCCCGCGGTTTTTCAACGTCCTGTCAATCCGGCACCTTGAGGGCGAGAAACAGAGGCCCGGAGGAGCGGTGCACCAGGACGGGAACGGTGGCCCCCTCCTCCAGCTCGCCCACGATGCGACGGAAGCCCTTGACGTCCTCGACCCGCTTGCCGTCGATCATGACGATCACGTCTCCCTTGCGGATGCCGGCATCGAAGGCGGGGCCGGGCTGGATGCGGTTAACCACCACCCCCTCTTCGTCCTCCACGCCCAACGACTCGCGGGTCTCGTCGTCGAGGGGACCGACGCCCAGCTTCAGTCGCTTGTCGAAACTGCTGCCGCCCTCGCGGTGAGGAGTACCCCCTCGCTCGTCGGCGTCCGGCAGCTCCTGGATGGTGACCCGGAAGGTACGCTCCTCACCGTCGCGGATCACCTCCACCTGCACCTTCTTGCCGACCGGGGTCTGCCCCACCAGTGGCGGCAGCACCCCCGGGTCGTCAACCGGCTTGCCGTCATAGGAGACGATCACGTCGCCCACCCGGAGACCCGCCTTCTCCGCCGGGCTGTCGGGAACCACCTTGGCCACCAGCGCTCCGCGCGGCTTGTCCATGCCGAACGACTCGGCCAGGTCACGGGTCACCTCCTGAAAATAGATGCCGAGCCAGCCCCGGGAGACACGCCCCTTCTCCTTGAGCTGGCGGACCACGTTCATGGCCAGGTCGATGGGGATGGCGAAGGAGAGCCCCATGTAACCGCCGGTCCGGCTGAAGATCTGGGAGTTGACCCCGACCACCTCGCCATCCAGGTTGAACAGCGGCCCCCCCGAGTTGCCCGGGTTGATGGCCACGTCGGTCTGGATGAAGGAGACGTAGTTCTCGTTTGGCAGCATGCGGCCCTTGGCGCTCACCACGCCCACGGTGACCGAGGAGTCGAAGCCGAAGGGCGAGCCGATGGCCGCCACCCACTCTCCGACCTCCAGACGGCCGGAGCTACCGATCTTCACCGTGGGCAGATCTTCGTCCGCCTCGATCTTGAGCAGGGCGATATCGCTGCGTTCGTCGGTACCCACCAGTTCGGCCTTGAGTTCACGCCGGTCGTTGAGCCGCACGATGATCTCGTCCGCATCCTCGATCACGTGGTTGTTGGTGAGAATGTAGCCGTCCGGCGAGATGATGAAACCGGAACCGAGGGACTGCGCCTCACCCTCGGGCATCCCCTCTCCCTCCTCGCCGAAGAAACGCTTGAGCCACTCGTCGTAGGGGGGCGGCAACTCCGGCAAGCCGTGGAGGCCGTGGGGGGAACGGCGCCCCGCCCGCAGCTTCTGGACCGTGGAGATATTGACCACCGCTGCCTGATTGTCCTTCACCAGTTGGGTGAAATCGGGAAGGCGGGAGGCCTCCGCCACACCGCCGAGAAGGAGCAGCAGGAGAAGGGGCGTGAAGAGATGGAACGCAAATCTGGACATCGATATCCTTCCTGATCCTGGAATTGAGGAAACTCTGAGCAATTCATCCCTGAATCGTCAGAGTACGGGAGCCGAAAAACGGGGTTTTCGGCTCCCTTGCAAAATCGATCACCTGCGGTGATTGATTTTGGCTGCACATCCCTGTGCCGCAGGAATCTCTGAATAAATCAGAGATTCCTTGAGTGTAAGGGAGCGGGGCTGGCTCCCGGGCGGTCAGTGCGATTTGAGCATCGCCCGGGGCTCGAAACGGAGCGGAGCCCCGGCCGACCGCTCTACCCGCAGCACCACCGGCTGGTAACGCGAGTCGTTACGGATGCGACGGGAGAAGCGCCGCACAACGCCGAGCGCCGCCAGGAACCCGCCGAGTGCCAGCAGCATGGAAGCGATCTCCCCTTCCGGGAAGAGCAGCGCCCCGGCGACCGCGCCGCCCACCAGCCCCGCCAGCGGCAACGCATAGACCATCAGGGACCCCTCCACCAGGGCCGACTCGGCGAGGCCGAAGATCACCGAATCGCCCACTCGTGCCCCCGCCCGGTTGAGGGCGCGAACGCGGGTCATGCGCCTCCCCACCACCCTGGAGAGGGCGGCGGTACCACAGGCCCCCGCAGCGCCGCAGCTCCCGCAGGCACTCTGGCGACGGGTCTCCACCAGGGCCTCTTCTCCCCGCACGGCCACCACGGTTCCCGCCTCTTCGATCATGGCCCGATCTCCTCCGCCTGACGCACCGATTCGGCAATCAGGCGGACGGTCGCCGCCGGCACCTCGCCGACGGCGGTGATCTGATAGTCGCCCCGGCTGATGCCGTAGGCATTCACCGCGCCCATGGTGCTCAAGCCGTCGAACCGCTCGGTGATACCCTCGACCTTTTCGATGAAGATGGAGACAGTGGCCAGTCCATCGCTCAGCATCAGATGCTCGATCGCCTCGGGCCCATGGGGCATCAGTTGATGGGTGTGCATCTGCTGTCGGAAACCGGCCGGCAGACGGGTCACCTGCCAATCCGACCGGAACTCCTCGCCGCTCTCCGCCGGGACCGGATCGGCCTCCGCCTGGTAGCGCTTGAAACCCTCGCCTGAGATGGCCGGCACCAGGGATTCCGGTTCGACCCGGTCGAGCAGCTCGAGATGCACGAACATGATCTGCTCGATCACCTTGCCCTGCAGATCGACGAAATCGGACTTGAGCAGCATGCCGGACTCCTCGTCGAGCCACAGGCGGTAACCGTAGCGGTACTGGTCGCGGGGCTGAACCGCCACGATCCGCGCGGGCCTGCCCGCCATCCGGTCGCGCCCCCCCACCAGGAAATGGTAGTACTCCTCCAGTTGGCGGGTATCCCCCAGCAGCGCCTCGGGCACGTACTTGCGGGGACGGCTCTTCTCCACCACCACCGACTGGCTGTCGGGCAGGATACAGGTGAGCAGGTTGTTGTCGCGCAGGATCTCACGGGCGGAGCCGTTCAGTGACACCAGCCGCTCCCGCTCCCCCGATTCATCGGCGGCGTGGATGATGTGCATCGCCTCGAGCTGATCGTTGTGGGCATAGACGAAGAAACCCTCGTAGTTGAGGGTCTTCACGGCCTCCGCCATCTTCATCAGCCAGTCGCGGGCACTCCCCGGCGGATGATCCGCCTGGGCCGCCAGGGAGACCACCAGGAGAAGGAAGGAGACGGATACGACGCCAATGTTCATCGGCGGTTCGTCCGCTCAGCGCTGCCGCACGTCATAGCCGGCGACCCGGGCATAGGGAAACATGCCCTGCAGGTTGGACGAACCGGAATACTCGGTGTGGTTGACCAGGTAACCGTTGAGCTTGGCCTGGACCTCCGGGCCCGCGGCCCGCCAGCGGGTGCCGCTGACGTAGGTGAAACTCCCGGCGGGAGTGGGGGCACGCTGCACCTCGGCCACCACGGCCGGAGCCTTCTGCCCGCCGTTGCCGCTGCGCAGGCTCTCCACGCCCGCCAGGGTGACCACCGCTACCGACGCGGCGATGGCGAGCCCCGCCACCGGTTTCGCCAGGCGCATGGAGAGGGGGTTGCGGCCCGCGGAGGGCTCGTGCCAGACCGGCTCCTCCTCGATCGCCGCCATCACCCGGTCGGCGAGGGCCATGTCCACCCGTTCGGGGAGATGGCCGTTGAGAGTGTCGCTGATCAGTTGATAGCGACCCCACCGCTCACGCAGCCCGGGATCCCTCTCCAGCCGTTTCAGCAACAGTTCGGACTCTCCCGCTGCCAACTCGCCGTCCAGCAGGGCCGAAATCTGTTCATCGATTCGCTCGCTCATCACCCTTGACCTCGACTGGTGCGTCCGCCTACCCAAGCAGCGGCCTGATCTTCTTGTCGATCGCCTCCCGCGCCCGGAAGATGCGGGAGCGGACCGTCCCGACGGGACAGTTCATCGTCTGGGCGATCTCCTCATAGCTCATTCCCTCCATCTCGCGGAGGGTGATGGCGGTCTTCAACTCGTCCGGAAGCTGATCGATCGCCTCGTGAATCGTCTTCTCGATCTCATCCTTGAGCAGTTCCCGCTCCGGGGTGTCGCCATGACGCAGCAGCCCGCCGCTCTCGTAGTTCTCCGCCTCGCTGACGTCGATCCCCGATTCCCGCGGGCGCCGGTCCTGGGCCACCAGGTGATTCTTGGCGGTGTTGATGGCGATGCGATAGAGCCAGGTATAGAAGGCACTGTCACCACGGAACCGCGGCAGGGCCCGGTAGGCCTTGAGGAAGGTCTCCTGGGCGACATCCTGTGCCTCGCTGGGGTCATGGATATAGCGGGAGATCAGCTTGACGATCTTGTGCTGGTACTTGCGCACCAGCAGGTCGAACGCCGCCTTGTCACCCGCCTGGACCCGCCTGACGAGTTCGCTGTCCGCTATCTCGTCCATGCGGGCCGACCCCATGCACCGGACTCGGCGGAGCAGACGTCCCCATCCGGCCCATCCACGCAGCGGACGCTCTCCAGCCTCCACTCGCGCAGCGTACCTCCCGTCTGCGGCAGGGGAGACCCGCCTCGTCGGACCGGACACCCGCGAGAAGCGCCTCCGCGTCCTGCCATCTCCATCGCCGGGCACCCTTCCATGTACCCGTTGCCTGAATAGACCATGAACCCCCCTGGAAGTTCGACACCACACATCGGAAATCCCGATGCATCCCGGCCGCACCGGGCACCGACCCGGAGCAGCGCTCCAATGATAACCCGAACCCCCTCTCCTCCGCAGGGGATCGAGCCGGCACCATTCGCCAACTCCCTGCGCTTGCGGGTAGAATGGTGCCACGAAAGGGGGTCGGCCGCCCCCATCCCCAGAGAGATCACCGCCCCGAGATGTCCGAGCACCGACAATTCGACGTTCTCATCATCGGCAGTGGAGCGGCGGGACTCTCCACTGCGCTCCACCTCGCCTCGGAGCTGCAGGTGGCCGTGGTCTCCAAGGGGCCGCTCACCGAGAGCAGCACCCTCTACGCCCAGGGCGGCATCGCCGCCGTGCTCGACTCCGGAGACTCCATCGAGTCGCACATCCGCGACACCCTGGATGCCGGTGCCGGTCTCTGCCACGAGGAGGTGGTCCGCTTCGTCGTCGAGCACGGACCGGCAGCCATCCGCTGGCTCATCGAGCTGGGCGTCTCGTTCACCCGTAACGCCGATGGCAACGGCGAAAAGAACGATTACCACCTCACCCGCGAGGGGGGACACACCCACCGCCGGGTGGTGCATGCCCAGGACGCCACCGGCCGGGCGGTGGAGACCAGCCTGGTGGCGAGCGCCCGGGCCCACCCCCGCATCCATCTCTTCGAACAGCACCTGGCGGTGGACCTGATCACCACCGGCAAACTGGGGATGGGCGACAACCGGGTGGTGGGCGCCTATGTCCTGGACCGGGGGGAGGGGCACGTGGAGGTGTTCGCCGCCCCCTTCGTGGTCCTGGCCACCGGTGGTGCCAGCAAGGTCTATCTCTATACCAGCAACCCGGACACCTCCACCGGCGACGGCATCGCCATGGCCTGGCGCGCCGGCTGCCGGGTGGCCAACATGGAGTTCAACCAGTTCCATCCCACCTGTCTCTACCACCCCAGGGCGAAGGGTTTTCTCATCAGCGAGGCGGTCCGCGGCGAGGGGGGGGTGCTGCTGCTGCCGGACGGCAGCCGTTTCATGGAGCGCTTCGATCCCCGGGGCGAACTGGCGCCACGCGATATCGTGGCACGGGCCATCGACCACGAGATGAAGCGGCTCGGTGCGGAGTGCGTCTACCTGGACATCAGCCACAAGCCGGCGGAGTTCATCCGCAGCCACTTTCCCAACATCCACGCCCGCTGCCTGGAGTTCGGCTACGACATGACCCGCGAGCCGGTGCCGGTGGTACCGGCCGCCCACTACACCTGCGGGGGGGTGATGACCGACCTCGCCGCACGTACCGATCTGGCCGGCCTCTACACCGTCGGCGAGGCCGCCTTCACCGGACTGCATGGCGCCAACCGGATGGCCAGCAACTCCCTGCTGGAGTGCGTGGTCTTCGCCGGGGCGGCGGCCCGGGACATCCTCCAGCGCGCCGCCACCGTCCCCCCTCCTCCCC
>JALTLT010000129.1 GCA_027001815.1 Gammaproteobacteria bacterium
GTTTATGCTCCACGCTTCCTCCCCACGGTCGGTCACCCTCCCGCAGTTGCGCTTCGCTTCACTCGCCGTGACCAGCTCGTGGCGGGACTTCCACCCGCAGGGGTGCGCCCATGCTGGGCGCACGAAAAAAAACCCCACCAGGGGATGGTGGGGTAAAGCTGCGATCACACACTGTAACTACGGAGGAGTTGCAAATAAGTATTCCATGAAACACCGAATGATGAATTGATCTGGATCAAATGGCCTTGCCAGGGAGAGTCGTCAGGCCGGAAAGAGGGGCAGCCGGGCGGGGGCAGCAGGCCGCCGCCACCTCCCGGAGGCCCGGGAGAAGGAGAAGACAACTCCTTGATATGATGGACAGTTTGAAGCGGGCCCGGCGAAAGCGGGAGGATCAGAATTTCTCCCGCCCGTCCCAGACGCTGAGGGGAGCACGCCGATCCTTGCCGGAGCGCCGGGGCTTCTTGTCCGGCTCGAAACGCACCATCTCGCGACGGTCGGCCAGCACCCTCCGCTCCCTCACCCGTCGCTCCGGTCCGCGGTAGACATCTCCCTCGTCGACCTGAAAGACTGCCCTGTTCCGGGGTTCGTCACTCATCGATTTGCCTCCTCCGTGCTCTTCGACCGATGGTAGCCCCACCTCTCCGGGGTTTCCAGCCGCGCAGGGAGGGCGGGGAGCCGCCGCTCGAAGGGCCCACCCGCCGATTGCAATAACCCATTCGCCGATTGCAACAAATTGTGACATCTTGGCCCCACCCCCTCCCCCGCAACGAAAAGGCCCGCCACTTCGCGATGAAGAGGCGGGCCCGTTGCGGAAAGTGGTGGGTCGTGTAGGACTCGAACCTACGACCAGCGGATTAAAAGTCCGATGCTCTACCAACTGAGCTAACGACCCGGAAAAGGGCAGAATAATACTCGCAAGGCAGGGAAAATCAAGCATCATCTGCCTCCGGCGAGGGCGCCCGAGAACTTCACCGCTCCAGCAGTCGGATCCCTTCATCGCGGTTGGTTTCGGTTGAACGACATCGGGAAGTGAGGTTATATTGCCTTTGCTCCGCCGGGCGCAGCCCATGAGAAACTGATCCCCGGCTCCGAAGGCACGGAATTGCATTGCAAACGCTGTTCCTTCCTGCCAATGGCAGGAGTTACACCAATCTTGCGGGGCAGACCACAAATACCAGGGATGAAACCACCGTCGTCCAGCCGCTCACCCTGAAAACCACTTTTAGGAAACTCTGAACAATTCATCCCTGAATTGTCAGAGTACGGGAGCCGAAAAACGCGGTTTTCGGCTCCCTTGCAAAATCAATCACCTGCGGTGATCGATTTTGGCGGCACATCCCTGTACCGCAGGAATCTCTGAATAAATCAGAGATTCCTTTATATACCACAGCCAACGGCAGTATAGCGCGATTCAGCGGGCTTCCGGGCGGTCAGGCACAATTCGCCGTGGCGCCGTCTCGAATGCCCTGAGCCAAGCGGCCCTGCTACACCTGCCAGGAGAACCAGAACTTGGGAAATTCGCCGATTCTCGTTTTCGGCCTGCCTCGCTCGGGCACCACCTGGATTGGCAAGCTGTTTGACAGTCATCCGGACGTCGTCTACCGCCACGAGCCCGACAGCTGGATCCACATCGACGGGGTGCCGCTGTTTCCGTCGCCCGACGACCCGGAATTCCGGCAGCATGCCCGCCACTATCTGGAACAGGTTGTACCGATGTGCAGCACGGCGACATGCGGCAAGCGGCCCCTCTTTCCGAAGCGATACCGTTCTCCCCTCGCCCAGAGGCTCTACAAGGGAAGCCTTGCCCTCGCATTGCTGCTGGAAAAGACCGGAATTGGCATAAAACCCCCCATTCTCGCCGCCGGCACCGGGCCCTCCGCGAGACTCACCTGGAAATCCATCGAGTCGGTCGGAAGGCTCGCCCTGTTTCTGGCTGCGGACAGGCAAGCTTGCGGCGTTCATATCGTGCGGCATCCATGCGGATATATCTCGTCGGTTATTCGCGGCGAATCGGAGCAGAAATTCCGGGACAACAATCCATCCAGCGACGACTGGGGCATCTTCGAGAAGCTGCTGCTCACCGACACTGCCCGCTCCTATGGATTGGGGATGAAGTACCTCAAGGGCCTGGAACCGGTGCAACGCCTGGCCTGGCGATGGCTGATCTACAACGAACATACCTATCGGGAAAACCTGCAGAACCCCCGCTACCGCCTCTTGCTCTACGAGGATGTCTGTGACTCACCGGTGGAAACGATGAAGGAGGTATTCGCCTTCTGCAATCTCCCGTGGGACCCGCAGACCGAGGCCTTCATCACCCGCAGCAGCCGTCGCAGTCGTGCCGGCTACTACAGCATCTACAGGGACCCCAAAGAGGCATCGGCCAAATGGCGCAAGGAACTCGATGAAGGGCAGGTCTCCCTGATCCGGGAGATCGTGGAGCAGGGGGAGACGGGGCGTATGTACAGCGGTCGATGGTAGACGGGCAAGAGGAAGGGCCCCATCCATAGGCCCACTTTCCCGTTTTCCGCCCCCGGGCGGGAGCGCCACGTACCGGGCGCCCCGGCCGGGTGGAAGTCTCCCGGAAAATACCGTTCAGATGGCGTCCAGCTTGCGCATGCCCGCCGGCAGCAGCTTGAGATCCACGAGGGAGGTGACCAGGATCGCGACGATCCCCGCATCCTCGTACATCATCTTGTAGAGCTGCACCTTCATGGTCATGGCGGAACCGAAGACGATGCCGAGGAAGGCGATCAGGGAACCGATGGAGAGGGTCGAGAGCCCCGTCACTCCCTGACCGATGGTGCACCCCACCGCCAGCACGCCGCCGAAGCCCATGAGAACCGCGCCGATCAGATGATTGACGAAGTCACGGCCGGAGGCGAACCACTCGATGCGGAAGGAGCGGCTGAGCAGCGACCAGAGGAACGAGCCGGCGATCACCCCGAACAGCGCCATGACGCCAAAGGTGAGATAGGCGTTGTCGGCTGCGCGCGCCAGGTAGCCGAGGGTCTGCCCCATCGGGTTGACGAAGGTGAAGGACTGGGGGCTCAGGGGGCGGGTGTCCGCCGGCTTGCCCTCTTCCGACTCGGCGAGGAAATCCCAGTTGTCGATGAAGCCTTTCAGGGAGTACTGCTCACCGTCCACATCGATGATCAGGTTGCTGCTGAGGTACCAGGCGGCCACCACCGCGGCGCCGACGGTCAGCCCACCGAGGATGTTGTCGAAGTTGGCGCGGAACTCCGGGGAGCGGAAGATCCACCCCAGCAGGGCCAGCCCGATGATGCCCCCCACCACCAGCCGGACGGTGGTGGCATTCTGCTCACTGAGGAGCGAACCGAGATCCTGGTTGGTCCTGAGCTGGATGGCGGCGGGGCGGATCCAGTCGTAGAAGAGCACCGACATGAGGGTCTGGTCGCTGCCCGGGAAGGGGTTGGTCATGAAATAGGCGATGATACCCACCACCACCATCACCATGATCGACTTGATGTTGCCCCCGCCGATGCGCACGAGGGTCTTGTTGCCGCAACCGGACGCGAGCGTCATGCCGATCCCGAACAGCACGCCTCCCAGCAGGTTCTCGAGCCAGATGAGCTGGCTGGAGCGATAGGGAGGGAAGGATTCGGTGGCGTTGACCAGCCCCACATACTCGAGGCCGGCCACGCCGAGAATGGCGATGGCGATGGCCATGATCCAGGCACGCATGCGCCCCGAATCCCCCATGTTCACCAGGTCGGAAACGGCACCCATGGTGCAGAAATTGGTCTTGTTGACCAGCGCGCCCATCACCAGGGCAATACCGAAAGTGCCCCAAAGCAGGACCGATCGGGCCTCGGCAAAACTCTCGAATGTCATTTGACCATCCCCTCAAGCACCGTCGCCCCTCGAAAAGGGTGGGGCGCGGTTATAAACTTATAATGATTTCAATAAGTTGATAACTATGGCGCTTTCCACGACGTTCGGGCGCGCCTCGAATTCCCCACAACGGGGCTGCGGTATTCTATCGAGTTGCCGCCCCTTTTTCCAGCCCGAGCCTCTTCCAATGACACATGAGCCTGAAGGGGGTCCCGGGTCCGGGATCGGCGGAATCGCTATCGATTCACCGCTTCCTTCTCCGCCTCGGGGGACGACGCCTCCTCGCCACCGACGATCTCGTCGATGACGTACTCCTTCATGTCCTTGGCGTGGGTGAAGATGATCAGCTCGCCCAGAAGACCCAGGGAGAAGACCTGGACACCGAGAACGATGGCGAAGGCGGAGACCAGGAGGGCCGGCCGGTCGGCGAGCGGAACCCCGAAAAAGGCTCTCTGCACGAGGAGCGCCGCCAGCCACACCCCGCCGAAAGCGATGAAGCCGCTGCCGATGAGCCCGAAGAAGCGGAGCGGCTTCTTGGTGAACTTGAGCAGAAAGAAGACCGAAAGCATGTCCAGCATGCGGCGCAGATAGACGCCGGGCCGATAGAGGCGTCGATAGAGGTCCTCTTCGGACTGGGGCAGATCGATCTCGCGGATCCGGAATCCGTGCCGCTCCGCCAGGAGCGGGAAGAAGCGATGCTGATCGCCGTAGATCTGGACCTCGCCGACCACCCGGCGCGAGAGCAACCGCACGCTGCAGCCGAGATCGTGAAAGGCCCTGCTGCCGGAGGCGAAGTGCAGCAGCCGGTGGAAGAGGCGGGTCTGCCACTGGTTGAACCAGGAGTCCCGGCGGGGCCAGCGCCGGCAGACGAGCATGTCCTCGCCCTGCCAGTTGTCGAAGAGTAACGGCAGCGAGGCGGATTCCACCTGGTGGTAGGCAGGCAGCAGCAGCAGCCAGTCGCTGTCGGTCTCGCGGAACCCCACGCTCATCGCCGTGGCCTCGCCGAACCAGCGACCCAGGCGCACCAGGCGCAGCCTCTCTCCCCTTTCGATCAATCGCCTCAGATCCGCTTCCACGTCCGGGAAATCGCCATCGAGGACATAGACGAAGAGTGCCTCCGGAGCCACCTGCGCCAGCGCCTCACGATATTGCCGGTAAAGGGCCTCTGTATCGTCGAACCGCTCCGAGACGGGAACAATGACGGAGAGCGAATCTCCGGGCCTCGGGTGTCGTTCGGTCTCGCTCACGTTTCCTCCTTTTCACTACGAAGCATGGCGCGAGCGGCAAATTCCTCCATGCGCAGATCCCCCGTACGGAAGATGAGTTCACCGAGCACGCCGGTACTCAGCAGTGTGGCCGCCAGAAACCAGAACATGAGGCCGGTACCCACCAGGGAGTACGATACCGAATCCGCCAGGGGCGGCAGACCGGCCAGCATCAGGCCTCCCCCCAGGAGGATCGCGGGCGCTCCCCACAGACCGAACCACAGGACCGGTCGATGAACGAACGAGACGAGGGTCTTGATCACCAGGAGATCCAGCAACACCTTGTAGACCCGGGAGAGGCCATACTTGGACTGACCGAAGCGGCGCGCATGGTGACGCACCTTGATCTCCGCAATACGCACACCGGAGAGCGACATCATCGCCGGGATGAAACGGTGCATCTCGGAATAGAGAGGCGTCGCCCGAATCACCTCGGCCCGATAGGCCTTGAGAGAACAGCCGTTGTCCTTGATGGGGACCCCGGTCACCTTGCCGATGAGCCAGTTGGCGA
Source organism: Gammaproteobacteria bacterium (assembly GCA_027001815.1). Taxonomy (GTDB): domain Bacteria; phylum Pseudomonadota; class Gammaproteobacteria; order JALTLT01; family JALTLT01; genus JALTLT01. The sequence continues at coordinate 5,632 of JALTLT010000129.1, forward strand.
TCTTCGAGGGAATCTTTCGGGTGATCAGCTTGTCCCGCCGTCGATGGCGCCAGCCGACCACCAGATCGTACCCCTCCGCCATCTTGTCGAGGAACAGCGGGATGTCGGCGGGATCGTTCTGCAGATCACCGTCCATGGTAACGATCACCTTGCCCCGCGCATGATCGATACCCGCAGCCATGGCGGGGGTCTGGCCACAGTTGCGACGGAAGCGGATGACCCGCAGATGGGGATCGGCGGCCGCCAGAGCGGCGGCCCGCTCGAAGGTTCGGTCGGAACTGCCGTCGTCCACGAAGATCAGTTCGTAGGGCAGACCGATCCCCCGTACCACCCGATCCAGCGCCTCGTACAGGAGGGTGACGTTCTCTTCCTCGTTGAAGAGCGGCACCACGACGGAGAGGTCGGGGCGGTTCTTGTGGCCATTCGCGCTTCTGCTGGCGCCCATGCTCGTTTTGCTCCATCCTGGCCGTGCGGAAAACACCTCGTTCCCCCATCCCATGGAACAGACAGATGGAACGGTGCAAACACTTCCGGGCGACCCGTCTGCTTTCGTCTTTGTCAGAGATCGCCTGCCGGAAAAGGTGGCCGATCTTCCCCCGCCACCACGGAAACACCGGGCCCCCTGCCCCCCTCCCCTGGCGGATACGGTAGCGGTGTCCCGTCATCGCGACTTCTCCTGCCCGGGAGCGCGGAAAGAGACATCGCCTCTTTTCCCTCCAGGCATTTATAACCCAAGCCCCCGGCAACCACAAAGGAAATAGTGCCTTAACAGGCCGTTGAAAAACCCCGTTTTTCGGCAGCCTGTGCCACGGCGC
>JALTLT010000130.1 GCA_027001815.1 Gammaproteobacteria bacterium
ATGGGCGCGGAACGCCTCGGCTACTGCCTCTTCGGTCACGTCCATGATCTCCATCGACTTGCCTGCCTTGGAGCCGAAACTGTCGTGCCGGAACTGCTGCGCCACGACCCGCCGCTGCTCCAGGGGCAGCGACAGGAACTGCGCCTGGGTGGCGGGATCGCGCACCCGCGCACGGAACGCCTGGTACTCCAGGTCGTCGGTGCAGAGGGTGTCGCCGTGCAGCAGCAGGGTGTCGCCGCCGGGGAGCGGGACGAGGGAGGGATCCGGCAGAAGGGTGCAGCCGGCCGTCCCGGCGAAGTGCTCGCCCAGCAGGAAGTCGCGGTTGCCGTGCATGAGATGGACCGCCGTTCCGGCCGCGGCCGCGGTCGCCAGTGCCTGGGCCACATCCAGATGCAGCCCGGTCAGGTCGTCGTCGCCGATCCACACCTCGAAGAGGTCGCCGAGGATGTAGAGGGCATCCACCCGCCCCGCCTCCCGCTCCAGGAAGCGGAAGAAGAGGGCGTTGATCCCGGGGCGGGCATCGGCGGAGAGGTGGAGGTCGGAGATGAACAGGGTCTCCCCGCTCACTCCCCGCTCTCCCCCTCCGCCTCGCGCACCACCACCTTCTCGATCACCACGTCCTCCACCGGCACATCCTGGTGCATGCCGGCACTGCCGGTCTGCACCCGGCCGATGCTCTCCACCACCTCCATGCCGTCGATCACCCGGCCGAAGACCGCATAGCCCCAGCCCTGGGGCGACGGCGAGGAGTAGTTGAGGAAGTTGTTGTCCTTCAGGTTGATGAAGAACTGGGCGGTGGCGGAGTGGGGGTCCGGCGTACGGGCCATGGCGATGGTGCCCGCCTCGTTGGCCAGGCCGTTGTCCGCCTCGTTGCGGATCGGCTCGTGGGTATCCTTCTGGTGCATGCCGGGCTCGAACCCGCCGCCCTGGATCATGAAGCCCTCGATCACCCGGTGGAAGATGGTGCCGTCATAGAAGCCCTCCTTTGCGTAGCGGAGGAAATTGGCCACCGTCTCCGGAGCCTTGTCGGGATAGAGTTCCAGGACGATGCTGCCCTTGCTGGTCTGCATTTCGACGATCACGCGTTGTTCTCCTCGCTGGGTTGTCGGGGCCGGAGACGCGGGCGCCTTGGCGTCACCGGTACCGGAGATACGGGAGACCCCGATGAGGGTCACCAGCAGAAGGGCGGCGATGATCGTCAGGCTGAGGATGCGCATGGTTCGTGCCTCTGGCTGAATAAGGAATGGGGAACCGCTCCGGCGCGATGATAGACAGAGCGACCCGCGGGGGCAAGACGAATCGCCCGCCGGAAGCGGGGATTTCCGCCCGGCCCGCCATGGTGCCGCCGCCCCCTTTCCGGTACCATTCGCACCCATGACACCACCGGTCAAGACCCGCTTCGCCCCCAGCCCAACCGGGCAGTTGCACCTGGGCAACGTGCGCACCGCACTGTTCAGCTACCTGCTGGCGCGCCGCCATCACGGCATCTTCCTGCTGCGCTTCGAGGACACCGATCTGGAACGCTCCGCCGCCGAGCTGGAGCCGGGCATGATGGAGGATCTTCGCTGGCTCGGCCTGCAGTGGCAGGAGGGACCTGAGGTGGGAGGGGAGCACGCACCCTACCGCCAGTCGGAGCGCCTGCCCATCTACGAGCGTCTCTTCGCTGCCCTGGAGCGATCCGACCTGGTCTATCCCTGCTTCTGCAGCGAGGAGCGGCTGGCGGAGATGCGCCGCGACCAGGAGGCGGCGGGGCAACCGCCCCGCTACGACGGCACCTGCGCCCGGCTGAGCCACGCCGAGGCGGAGGTGCGCATCGCCGCCGGCGAGCGGCCCACCCTCCGTTTCCGGGTGCCGGAGGACGAGGAGATCTGCTTCGACGACCTGGTGCGCGGTCCCCAGTGCTTCCGTACCGCCGAGATCGGCGACTTCGTGGTACGCCGCTCCGATGGCACCCCCGCCTTCTTCTTCAGCAATGTGGTGGACGACGCCCTGATGGGGGTCACCCACGTCATCCGCGGCGAGGACCACCTCAGCAATACCCCACGCCAGCTCCTGATCCTGGAGGCCCTCAGCCTGCCGGCGCCCCGGTACGCCCACGCCCCCCTGCTGGTGGACCGCGAAGGCAAGCCCCTCTCCAAGCGGCGTGGCAGCCCGACTCTCCAGTCCCTGCGGGAACGCGGCTACCTGCCCGGTGCCGTGCTCAACTACCTGGCGCGGCTCGGCCACCACTACGAGAACGAGGCGTGGATGGATCTCGAAGAGCTGGCCAACGCCTTCTCCATGGAGGAGATGGGTCGCTCCCCCGCCCAGTACGCCGAGGAGCAGCTCCTCCACTGGCAGCGGGAGACGATCCATCAGCTCCCGGACACTGCCCTCTGGCGCTGGATCGTCGAAGGGGCGCCGGAGACCGCCGACCTGGTGGCCGGGGAGATCCGCGGCCCCTTCGTCCGCGCGGTGCGCGACAACCTGCTCTTTCCCGCGGACGCCCTCGATCTCGCCCGCCGCCTCTTCACCGATCCACCCCTCATGGATGACGACGCCCGTCGGGTGATCGACTCCACCCCCGCGGCCCTCTTCGACGCGGCCCTCGCCGTTCAGGAGGAGGCGCGGGAGGATGCGTTTTCGGAGTTCGCGCGCGCCGTGGGGAAACGGGCCGGAATGAAGGGCAAGAACCTTTTCATGCCGTTGCGTGCCGCCCTGACCGGCATGTGCCACGGCCCCGAGATGAGCCGCATCTGGATCCTGATGGACGCCGATGCGGTCCGCCGGCGGCTTCAGGCCGCCCGCCAGATGTCAAAGGAATCGTAAGCCGATGCTCACCATCTACAACAGCCTCACCCGCGCCAAGGAACCCTTCAGGCCCATCGAGCCGGGCAAGGTGCGCATGTACGTCTGCGGCATGACCGTCTACGACTACTGCCACCTGGGGCATGCGCGGGTGCTGGTGGTGTTCGACGTCATCGTCCGCCATCTGCGGTCGCTTGGCTATGACGTCACCTACGTGCGCAACATCACCGACGTGGACGACAAGATCATCCAGCGCGCCAACGAACGGGGCGAGACCATCCAGCAGCTCACCGATCGCTTTATCCGCGCCATGCACGAAGACGCCGAGGCGCTCGGCGTGCTGCCGCCGGATATCGAACCGCGCGCCACCGACAACATCGACGCCATCATCGACATGATCTCCACGCTCATGGAGAAGGGCTACGCCTACCAGGCCGAGAATGGCGACGTCTACTACGACGTCAGTCGTTTCCCGAAATATGGCCGCCTCTCCGGAAAGCGGCTGGAGGATCTGCGCGCCGGCGCCCGGGTGGAGGTGGCCGAAGCCAAGGAGGATCCTCTCGACTTCGTGCTCTGGAAGGTGGCCAAGGAGGGGGAGCCGGCGTGGGACTCCCCCTGGGGGCCTGGCCGGCCCGGCTGGCACATCGAGTGCTCCGCCATGTCCACCCGCTGCCTCGGCCCCCACTTTGACATCCACGGCGGCGGCATGGACCTCAAGTTCCCCCACCACGAGAACGAAGTGGCGCAGAGCGAGGCGGCCACCGGCCAGACCTTCGTCGATGTCTGGATCCACAACGGCTTCGTCCAGATCGACGACGAGAAGATGTCCAAGTCCCTGGGCAATTTCTTCACCGTGCGCGAGATCCTCGAACGCTACGACCCCGAGGAGGTGCGCTACTTCATCCTCACCAGCCACTACCGCAAGCCCCTCAACTACAGCAACGAGCACCTGGAGCAGGCGCACGGCGCGCTCACCCGTCTCTACACCGCCCTGCGCGGCCTGGAAGAGGGCGGCAACCCCGACACCGAAGCGGGCCGCCCCTTCCGTGAGCGCTTCGAAGCGGCCATGAACGACGACTTCAACACCCCCGAGGCGCTGGCGGTGCTTTTCGAGGTGGCCCGCGAGATCAACCGCCTGCGCGACGGCGATCCGCAACAGGCCCGCGACCTGGCCGCTGTGCTACGCAGCCTCGGCGACCGCCTCGGTCTGCTGCAGCGGCCGCCCGAGGCCTACCTGAAGGGCCGCGGCGGCGGGGACGGCGGCCTTTCCGACGAAGAGATCGAGGCCCTCATCCGGCAGCGTACCGAGGCCCGCGCAGCCCGCCAATGGGCCGAGGCCGACCGCATTCGCGACCGGCTCGCCGAGGCCGGCATCGTGCTCGAGGACGGGCCCGAAGGGACCACCTGGCGTCGGGAGTGATAGGGTATCGACGGCAGGGATCATCCGTCCGCCGGACCAGGCAGCGGGAAGCCGATTCATTCAGAGATTCCTGCGGCACAGGGACGTGCTCTGACAATTCGGGGATGAATCGTTCAGGGTCTCCCAATAACAGGCTGTTGAAAAACACTGTTTTTCGGCAGCCTGTGCTGCGGTGCATGGATGCACCGCCGTTTTCAATGAGGCCAGCAGCCTGTCGGACTTTGACAGGCGGTCAGGTTCCGGTGCTTTCCGCAGGGCCCCGAGAGGCGGGAAGGCCCTGCCGGGGGACGCCGTGAACCCATCCCTGGGGGCTCGTCGGCGGCATCCCTGCCGCCAACGCCCCCGGCAGGGCCTTCCCGCCTCTCGGGGCAGAGTGACCTTCAGCTTGAAGTCCGACGACAGGCTGCTGGCCTCATTGAAAACGTGAGGAAGCCGGAAATCGCATTTTCGGCTTCCGGCGTTGAAAAAGGCCAGGACGGCCTTTTTCAACATCCTGATAAGGGTGGCCGTTGCTTGATCCGGGGCGGGGATAGCGGGAAAGAGGCCGAAGGAGGAATGGAAGTGGATACCGTGCGTGACCGTTTCCTCGGCACTCTTCTGGGCGGTGCCGCAGGGGATGCTCTGGGCGCACCGGTCGAATTCATCAAGCGTACCCGGATCCTGGAACGATTCGGGCCGGGCGGCATTGCCGACTACGTGCGGTACGGCCCAGATCCCGGAGCGCTGGCTCGAAGTGCTGGAGCTGCGCGAGGTCATTACCGAAATCGCCGGAGATCTCTTCGATATGAAGCAGTGGCGCATCGGCGAATACGGCGGAGCCCGCGACAACGACCGGGTGCTCGCCAAATATCCCCCCTGTTGATGCCCCGGCCCATGTCCGGGACGACGGCCGAGGGGCCATTCCCAACGAACTGACACCGGTTCTGGTGCGACCGGGTGGGGGTCCGGTCCTTCCTCCCGGTGTTCCCCCGGGATCGCCGGGTTGCACTCGGCAAAGCCGCCACAGGCGGCACGTCCCGGCACCTATGTTGACGCCTGCACGCCAATGCGGGGTACAACATGGTGCCCTAAGGGAGGATTGATGGGGGCCCCATGTTTCAATCCACTCCCGCCCGCGAAGGGGCGGGAGATTCAACGGCGACATCCCGACCCGTCCCGACAACCTGTTTCAATCCACTCCCGCCCGCGAAGGGGCGGGAGATGAATCGACACAGAGGAGACAATCAATGAGCAGTGTTTCAATCCACTCCCGCCCGCGAAGGGGCGGGAGATACGTAGATGCGCCAGTCGTCGTGCGACTGCGATGCGTTTCAATCCACTCCCGCCCGCGAAGGGGCGGGAGATCGCGCCTCCTTGAGGATCACCTTGGCGCCTGCGCGTTTCAATCCACTCCCGCCCGCGAAGGGGCGGGAGATGAATCGCCTAAGCCGTTATCAGGTACGCCGAGCACGTTTCAATCCACTCCCGCCCGCGAAGGGGCGGGAGATTTCCAATTGTTTCGTCTCCATCATGGTCCCACGAAGTTTCAATCCACTCCCGCCCGCGAAGGGGCGGGAGATAAGATGATTAATGATGCTATCGACTATATAAAAGGTTTCAATCCACTCCCGCCCGCGAAGGGGCGGGAGATCGTTCGGAGCGCCGGCCAAGCCGTTCGGCGGAGTGTTTCAATCCACTCCCGCCCGCGAAGGGGCGGGAGATCGCTCCTCGCGCTCGTTCCAGATGTAGTCTTGCGAGTTTCAATCCACTCCCGCCCGCGAAGGGGCGGGAGATTCGCGACATCATTTGCTGCCCCGAGATACGGCGTGTTTCAATCCACTCCCGCCCGCGAAGGGGCGGGAGATGGTCCGCGAAGAAGTTCAGGATCTCAGGAGAGTTGTTTCAATCCACTCCCGCCCGCGAAGGGGCGGGAGATATCACATCGGGCATCTTGCCCACGGGAATGTGCAGTTTCAATCCACTCCCGCCCGCGAAGGGGCGGGAGATGGTTCTCTTTGTTGTCTTCTGGGTTGATCAAGTAGTTTCAATCCACTCCCGCCCGCGAAGGGGCGGGAGATTCGCGATCTCGATACTTGTACGACGATTTGAGTAAGTTTCAATCCACTCCCGCCCGCGAAGGGGCGGGAGATCCCCCGACGACAAGTCCTTGATACTTCTGATGCCATCGGAAGGAAATCGCGAAACGACATGCTCTTGCCC
>JALTLT010000131.1 GCA_027001815.1 Gammaproteobacteria bacterium
CGGTAGTCGATACCTGCCAGGTGGCGGAAGAGGGCGGCGGCGCGGTTGGCGTAGGAAGCGTCGTGGCCCGACGCGAGCGGATTGAAACCGCTGCCTGCGCGCATCACTCCGTAGTAGTGCCAGAGATCCCCCTCGCCCTTCTCCAGGAAGTGGATGAAGGCGTACTCGCCGGGGCCGAAGAGGGGGAGAAACCACTTTCTCACCGGGCGGCTGTTCTCCACTTCCACCACGATCCGCAGGTCGTCCGCCTGCCGGACCCGCATCCGGTAGTAGACCTCACCGGCGGTGCTGTATTCGTCCTGATAGAAGTGCAGCCACTCTCCGGAGCGCATCTCCTCCGTGCCGAAGTCGTTACGCCGTTTCCCGTCGGGGCCGGTGAGCGCCCACGCCTCGTGGATCAGAGGTCGCCAGCGCTGCCGCGTCACCGACCAGTAGAGGATCTCCGGGAAGCGGGAGACGCCGCCCATGTGGGCGAGGAGCGCCTCCGCTCCACCCTCCATGTGGAAGGTGCCCGAGAGGGCGACCAGGATCGTGGGTCGCGTCCCGCCCCAGCCGGTACAGTGGGGGGAGGCGAGAGCGGGAGAGAGGGAGGGGCGGTGCCAGATGGCGATCCTGGCCGGTTCCCCCGCCGGGGGATAAGGGGGGGAGGGGGAACGCCCCTCGCAGGGTGCCGCCGGCACACCGGTATCGACCACCACCTCCGCGCCGCATCCGCAGGCGTATCCGAACAGGAGTATGCAGAGGGAGAGCCAGGGGAGGGGGCGGCGGCTGCGCCGCCGCCCGACCCATCTTCGTGGTGCGAGGAGGCGGGCGGGAGGCGGGTGAAGGTTCATCTCCCGATTATAACGGGTATAACGGGCGCGCCACCCGAGTGGAGAGTGGAACTGTTTAACAGATCGCGCCCCCCGGGGCGGTTATCCTCTACCCCACGCCCCTCTGCATCGTGATCCGCCGCGGTACCGGTGGCGGTTGCCCCCGTGTCACAGCGGCGGAAGAGGGGAGAGGCTGTAAGGTTTTGTGACATTGGTGTATCTTGTTGCCACGGGCGGGCCGCGTCGGCAGGCGCAGGTGGTGGCCATGGCGTGTCGAACGGGGAGGCGGGAGAGAGCGCCTGGCCCGTCGAGAGGGAGCGGATCGGCCAACATGATAAATGTCCTTCTGGTTGACGATCACGAACTGGTCCGGACCGGTATCCGCCGCTTGCTGGAGGATGCGGGCGGAATCCAGGTGGCCGGCGAGTGCGCCAGCGGAGAGGAGGCCGTCAGGGCCGTCTCCCGCCTGCCGGTGGATGTGGTGCTGATGGACCTCAACATGCCCGGTATCGGCGGACTGGAGGCGACCCGGCGGATCCGCCTGGCCCAGGAGGCACCCCAGGTGATCGTCCTGACGGTGGTCGCCGACGAGCCCTATCCCACCCGCCTCATCGAGGTGGGGGCCTCCGGTTATCTCACCAAGGACTGCGGCATCGACGAGATGGTGCGGGCCATCAACACCGTCCACCAGGGGCGTCGCTATCTCGATCCGGAGGTGGCGCAGCGTATCGCCATGGCGAGCCTTCCGGGGGAGAGCGCCAATCCGTTCGAGCGTCTCTCTTCCCGGGAACTCCAGGTCCTGTTGATGCTCACCGAGGGCGAGAGCATCCAGAGCATCTCCGACAAGCTCTGCCTCAGTCCCAAGACGGTCAGCACCTACCGCCACCGCCTGCAGGAGAAGCTCGGGGTGGACAACGACATGGAGCTGATGCGGCTCGCCATCCAGCATGGCGTGGTGCAGGCGCCCCTGAGCCGCTGCTGAAAGGCTTTCCCCCTCCTCGGAGTATCGCCCGCCGCCCTCCTGCAGCGGTGATCCGGACGTTGCGCGATTTCCTGGATGCAGGGCCTTCCATGGCGCTAACAGGATGTCGAAAAAGGCCGTCCTGGCCTTTTTCAACGCCGGAAGCCGAAAATGCGATTTCCGGCTTCCTTGCGTTTTCAATGACTTGGCGTCATCGAAAACGGCGGTGCATCCCTGCACCGCGGCACAGGCTGCCGAAAAACGGAATTTTTCAACAGCCTGCTAAGCGGTCCCGGCATCGATAATCGATGCGATACTTGGGGTAAGATAGACCCCATGTCCGATCCCAAGCCTTTCGACCCCGGCTGTCGCCGCTGTCCGCGTCTGGTCGATTTCCTCGAAGAGAACCGCCGACGCCATCCCGGCTATCACTGCGCGCCGGTGGACTCCTTCGGCGACGCCGATGCGTGCTTCCTGATCGTGGGTCTGGCTCCCGGCCTGCACGGGGCCAATGCCACCGGCCGTCCCTTCACCGGTGACCACGCCGGTATCCTCCTCTACGAGACCCTCCATCTTCACGGCTGGGGCTCGGCTCCCGTCTCCCGCTCCGCCGACGATGACCTCGAGCTGCGCGGCTGCCGCATCACCAACGCCGTACGTTGCGTGCCGCCCGGCAACAAGCCGGTGGGCGAAGAGGAGCGCAACTGCGCCCCCTTCCTGGCCTGGGAGCTGGAGAGGCTGCCGGAAGGGGGGGTGATCCTCGCCCTGGGCCAGGTGGCCCACCGTGCGGTGCTGCGGGTGCTGGGGGAGAAACAGAAGAGGTACCCCTTCGGCCACGGCAGGGTCCACCGCCTGGAGGGGGGGAAGCACCTGGTGGACTCCTACCACTGCAGCCGCTACAACACCCAGACCCGCCGTCTCACCCCGGCGATGTTCCACGCGGTGTTCGAGCAGGTGGCGGTTCTGCTGGAAGAGGCCGCGCCTGCCGGCCGCTGAGTTCCCTTGCGCCGAGAGATGGTTTCCGACGACACCCTCCATTCCACGGGCGAGTTCGATTCCGCCGCCTTTCTCAGGAGTCTCACCGGCCGCCCTGGTGTCTATCGCATGCTGGGCGAGAAGGGAGAGGTGCTCTACGTGGGCAAGGCGCGCAACCTGAAGAGGCGTGTCTCCAGCTACTTTCGCAAGAGCGGCCTGCCCCCCAAGACCCGGGCGCTGATGGCGCAGGTGAGGGGAGTGGAGGTGACCGTCACCCACACCGAGGGAGAGGCGCTGCTGCTGGAGAACAATCTCATCAAGGAGCTGCATCCGCGCTACAACGTGCTGCTCCGGGACGACAAGTCCTACCCCTGGATTCACCTCACCGCCGGCGAGTCGTTCCCCCGCCTCGCCCTTCATCGGGGTGCCCGCCGGGAGGGCGGGCGCTACTTCGGACCCTATCCCAGTGCCGGCGCGGCTCGCGAGAGTCTCAATCTGCTGCAGAAGCTGTTCCGGGTTCGTCAGTGCCGCGACAGCTTCTTCCGCAACCGGTCGCGCCCCTGCCTGCAGTACCAGATCGGCCGCTGCACGGCCCCCTGTGTCGGGCGGGTCAGCGAGGAGGCCTACGCCCGCGACGTGGAGAACACCGTCCGCTTCCTGGAGGGGCGCAGCAACGAGGTGATCGAGAACCTCGCCCGGCGCATGGAAGAGGCGGCCGAGCGGCTGGAGTATGAGGAGGCGGCCCGCCTTCGGGATCAGATCGCCGCTCTCAGCCGGGTCCAGGAGCGCCAGTATGTGGCCGGCGGGGGCAGCCACGACCTCGACGTGGTCGCGGCGGTCATCGAACGGGGTGCCGCCTGTGTCCAGGTCTTCTTCATCCGTGCCGGGCACAATCTGGGCAACAAGGTGTTCCATCCCTCGTTGCCGCCGGAGACCTCCGTCGCCGAGCTGCTCGCCGAGTTCGTCTCCCGCTATTACGGTGGCGATCATGCTCCACCACCGGAGATCCTCCTCAGCGAACCGCTCGAGGAGCGGGAGTTGCTGGAACGCGCCCTCTCGGAGCGGGCGGGCCGGAAGGTGATCCTCAAGGGACAGGTGCGTGGCGAACGGGCCCGCTGGGTGAAGCTGGCGGTGCAGAACGCCCGGCATGCACTGCGGGCACGGCTGGCGAGCCGGGACGGGATGGACCGGCGGCTGGAGGCGTTGCGTGATGCCCTCGGCCTCCCTCAGGCGCCGTCGCGCATGGAGTGTTTCGACATCAGTCACACCATGGGCGAGGCGACCGTCGCCTCCTGCGTGGTATTCGGGGCGGAAGGACCGCTCAAGTCCGACTACCGGCGCTTCAATATCGAGGGAGTCACCCCTGGCGACGACTATGGTGCGATGCGCCAGGCCCTCTCCCGCCGCTACACCCGGCTCAAGAAGGGAGAGGGGGTGATTCCCGACCTGCTGGTGATCGACGGCGGCAAGGGTCAGCTCGCGGTGGCCGCCCAGGTGCTGGAGGAGCTGCAGGTGGAGGAGGTGACCCTGCTCGGGGTGGCCAAGGGGCCCGAGCGCCGCCCCGGCGAAGAGACCCTTTTCTTGTCGGGCTCCGAGCACCCCATTATACTCCCGGGGGATTCGCCGGCCCTCCATCTGATCCAGCAGATCCGGGACGAGGCGCACCGTTTCGCCATCACCGGTCATCGTCAGCGGCGGGCCAGGACACGGGGGACCTCGGTCCTGGAGAGGATTCCTGGCGTGGGTCCCAAGCGCCGTCGCCTGTTGCTCACCCACTTCGGCGGATTGAAGGAGGTGGCGCGCGCCGGCGTAGAGGATCTGGCGCGTGTCCCCGGTATCGACCGGCAGCTTGCGCAGAAGGTATACGACGCCTTCCACTCCGGCGAGTGACGGTCCGCCGATTCCGCTCGTCGATCCGGTCGCGCTCCCCTTCGCAGCCGGGTCGTAAACCCATCAACCAGTGCGGATCCCGCGTCATGCAGTTGCCCAATATTCTCACTCTCTCCCGCATCGTCATGATTCCCATCTTCGTGGCGCTCTTCTATCTGCCCTTCCGCTGGGCCAACGAGGCATCCATGGCGGTCTTCGTCCTTGCCGCCTTCACCGACTGGCTCGATGGCTACCTGGCCCGGCGGATGAAACTGACCTCCCGGTTCGGGGCCTTTCTCGACCCGGTGGCCGACAAGCTGATGGTGGCGGCGGCGCTGGTCCTCATCGTCGACTGGAACCCCACCCCCTTTGCCGGCTGGCTGCTGGCGATGCCGGCGACCGTGATCATCGGTCGCGAGATCACCATCGCCGCGTTGCGGGAGTGGATGGCCGAACTGGGCGAACGGGCGCGGGTCAAGGTCTCCTGGCTCGGCAAGGTGAAGACCACCGCCCAGATGACCGCCCTGCCCATGCTCATCTACCGGGATCCGGTGGGTCCCCTGGACGTGGGGCTGATCGGATTCGTGCTCCTCTACGTGGCCGCGGTGCTCACCATCTGGTCCATGATCCAGTACCTGCGCGCCGCCTGGCCGCTGCTCATGGAGGGGGCGGCGGGCGACTGACGAGGGCGGTTTGCCTGGGGAGGCTGGAAAGGGGTAAACTATCCGGTAAACCCGCGAATCTTCGCGGGTTTACCCTTTTTGCGATCGCCGGCCACGCCGGCCCAGGCCCACACTGCCATGAGCCAGTCCAAGACCAACCTGCTCGGCCTCGACCGTGAGGGACTCGCCGACTTCTTCGTCGCCCTCGGCGAGAAGCCTTTTCGCGCCCAGCAGGTGATGCGCTGGATCTACCACGAGGGGGTCACCGAGTTCTCGGCCATGACCAACCTGGGCAAGGGGCTGCGGGCGCGGCTCGGGGAGATCGCGGAGATCCGCATGCCGGCGCGGGTCCTGGAGCAGCCCTCCAGCGACGGTACCCGCAAGTGGCTGCTGCGCCTCGACTGCGGCAACTGTATCGAGACGGTCTACATACCCGAGGAGAGCCGCTCCACCCTCTGTGTCTCGAGCCAGGTGGGGTGCAGCCTCAACTGCGCCTTCTGCTCCACCGCGACCCAGGGTTTCAACCGCAACCTCTCCGCCGCCGAGATCGTCGGCCAGGTGCTGGCCGCGACCCACGAGCTGGGCTTCCCCGACAACCGGGGGGAGCGGGCCATCACCAACGTGGTGCTCATGGGGATGGGAGAACCGCTCATGAACTTCGAGGCAGTGGTCACCGCCATGGAGGTGATGATGGACGACCTCGGGTTCGGGATCTCGCGACGCCGGGTCACCCTCAGTACCGCCGGACTGGTACCGGCCATCGAGCGCCTTCGCGAAGAGAGCCGGGTGAGCCTGGCGGTCTCTCTCCACGCCCCGGACGACGAACTCCGCGATCGCCTGGTGCCCGTCAACCGCAAGTATCCGCTGAAGGAGCTGATGGCCGCCTGCCGCCGCTACGTGGAGGGAGAGGGGCGACGCCGGATCACCTGGGAGTACGTGATGCTCGATGGCGTCAACGACACGCCTCGCCACGCCCGGCAACTCGTCCGGCTCCTGGAGGGGATCCCCTCAAAGATCAACCTGATCCCCTTCAATCCCTTCCCCGGCAGCCCCTTCCGCTGTTCCTCGGAGGAGGCGGTCGAGCGCTTCCGGGCGATCCTCTACAAGGCGGGATACACCAC
>JALTLT010000132.1 GCA_027001815.1 Gammaproteobacteria bacterium
GTCCTGCTCCGCTTGCAGGGCCGGGGCTTGCCCTCCGTGGCAAGCCCGTTCGCCGGGAGGAATGTCCACCGGACATTCCTCGTTTTCCGGCTCACCCCTGCCGTCAACGCCCCCGGGAGGGCCTTCCCGCCTCTCGGGGCGGAGTGACCTTCAGCTTGAAGTCCGACAGGCTGCTGGCCTCACTGAAAACGGTGGCGCATCCATGCACCGCACAGGCTGCCGAAAAACGGTGTTTTCTCAACAGCCTGTCAGGTCACACCACTCTCCGTGGGGAGGCCCATCACCTTCCACTCGGGATAGCCATCCTCCAAGCGGCGCGCCTTGAGCCCCCGTGCGCGCAGCCGTTCCACGGCGTCGAAGGCCAGTACGCAGTGGGGGCCGCGACAGTAGGCCACCACTTCGCGCCGGGGGTCCATCTTCTCCAGATGGGCCTCCAGTTCGGCCAGCGGGATGTTCACCGCTCCCGGCAGATGACCGGCAGCGTACTCCTCGGGCGGGCGCACGTCGATCACCGTGACGAGTCCCTGCCGGACCCGCTCCAGCAGTTCCTGCGCCGGCACCGGTTCCAGGTCGTCCTTCACGGTCAGGTAGCTGTCGACCAGCCGCTCCACTTCCGCCACGTGCTTCTCCGCCACCTTGCGCAGGGCGTCCAGCAGAAGGATGACATCGTCCCCCGTGAGCCGGTAGTAGACATGATGGCCCTGCTTGCGGGTCACGACCAGACCCGCCTGGCGCAACTGCTGTAAATGCTGGGAGGTATTGGCCACGGTGAGGCCGGAGACCTTGGACAACTCTTCGACGCTGCGCTCTCCCTGGGCAAGAAACTCGAGCAATTCCAATCGGTTGGCATTGCTCAACGCCTTTCCTACACGGGCGAACTGGCTGAACAGGTCGTGTTTGAAATTTCCGCTTGACATCTCTCCGCCGTTGGCTATTCTAGTATTCAAGACATTAATTGAATATAAGATTGCTCTAAACCATTATAGACCGTTCCGACGAACGGGTAACCCTTTCCCGGAAACCCGCATCGAATCGGGGCTTCCCGAGTCTGGAGGAGTGCAGAAAATGTCGCTGGAAGAGTTCGTCATGACCTATGAAAAGCCGCTGCGCATGGGGTTTTTCTTTGGCATGCTGGCCCTGATCGGTGGCTGGGAGCTGGTTGCCCCCCGGCGTGCCCTCACCGTCGCCAAGGGGATCCGCTGGCTCAACAATCTCGGGCTGGTCTTCTTCAACAGTTTCGTGGCCCGGCTGCTGTTTCCGACCGCGGCCGTGGGTGTGGCCGCCTTCGCGTCGGATCAGGGCTGGGGTCTGCTCCACTATTACGGGATCTCCTTCTGGCCTGCGCTGTTCATCTCCATCGTGGCCATGGATCTCGTCATCTACCTCCAGCATGTGATGGTGCATGCGGTGCCGGTGCTGTGGCGCCTGCATCGGGTCCATCATGCCGATCTCGACTTCGACGTGACCACCGGTGCCCGTTTCCACACCCTGGAGATCATCCTCTCGCTGCTCATCAAGTTCGCCACCATCGTCGTGCTGGGTCCGCCGGTGGTGGCGGTGGTGATCTTCGAGATCGTGCTCAACGCCACCGCCATGTTCAATCACGGCAACGTGAAACTGCCGCAGAAGCTGGATCGCGTGCTGCGCTGGTTCGTCGTCACCCCCGACATGCATCGGGTCCACCATTCGGTGGCCGACGACGAGGCCAACAGCAATTTCGGCTTCAACCTGTCGTGGTGGGATCGCCTCTTCGGCACCTACCGTGCCCAACCGCGTGGTGGCCACGAGGGAATGACCATCGGAATCCACAAGTATCGGGAACCGAAACAGGTGGCCTGGCTGCCAGGCATGCTGGCCCTGCCCTTCATCGGCAAGATCACCGGCTACGCCATCAACCAGCGTCGATGGCAGGGCGACGACGAACCGAAGTCGTAGGATGGGAGCGACCGGTCGCGAGCCCTTGCCACACCAATTCGTTCGGAGACAGTCATGCAAGCCAAGCCATTTCGCATCGCTCTTCTGGCCGTACTGATCGCCGGCATCGCCCTGGCGTTGATCTACCGGGATCGGTTCGATGCCGCCGCCCTCGAGTCGTGGGTCGGGGGGGCGGGCTTCGCCGGACCGCCGGTTTTCATGCTGCTCTACGCCCTCGCCACTGTCCTTTTCCTCCCCGGTTCGGTACTGACTCTGGCAGGCGGAGCACTGTTCGGACCGGTGTGGGGGACGCTGATCAATCTGACCGGAGCCACGGTGGGCGCCGCACTGGCCTTCCTGGTGGCCCGCTACCTGGCCGCCGACTGGGTGGAGCGAAAGACCGGTGGACGTCTCAGACAACTCAAGGAGGGAGTGGAGAACGAAGGCTGGCGTTTCGTCGCCTTCGTGCGCCTGGTGCCGCTGTTTCCTTTCAACCTGCTCAACTATGCGCTGGGTCTCACGCGGATCCGCTTCCTCGACTACGTGATCGCCTCCTGGCTGTTCATGCTGCCCGGTGCCGTCGCCTACACCTATGTGGGTTGGGTGGGGCGCGAGGCACTGGCGGGAGAGGAGGGTCTGATCCAGAAGATCCTTCTGGCGCTGGCCCTTCTGGCCGTGGTGGGTTTCCTGCCACGGTTCATCGCCATCGTGCGCAGGGGGGCGATGCTGAGTGTGCCCGCATTGAAGGAGAGGCTCGATTCCGGCGAGGAGCTGCTGATTCTGGATGTGCGCAGCGCCGACGATTTCAACGGCGAACAGGGGCACATCCCGGGCGCGGTCAACATCCCCCTGGAAGAGCTGCCCGCGCAACTGGAACGGCTGAGCGACCGACTGGAGAAACCGGTCGCCATCGTCTGCCGTACCGATCGGCGTTCGGCCAAGGCGGCGCAGATCCTCGCGCGCAACGGTTTTGCCGACGTGCATGTGGTGAAACAGGGGATGACCGACTGGAACGCGCACGGTTATCCCGTGGAATGAGGTCGGTACCCGCGCAAGGGATCTTCCCAGACGGATCCCCGTGGGCCAACGACCGGGTATTGAAAATGGCCGTCAATGGCCTTGTTCGATCCGGGAGCGGAAAAGCCGGTTTCCCGCTTCCGGTTGAAAACAGGATGCATCTCCGCATCGTGCTCAGGCTGCCGAAAAGTGGTGTTTTTCAACAGCCGGCCAGAGGGTGGCAGCCGGCTGGTCGGTGGCCTGCCCATCAGGAGTCAGTCACATGAGTCTTTCCGTCATTCTCGCAGGTATCGTCACCGGTCTGCTGCTGGGCATCTTCGGCAGTGGTGGTTCCATCATCACCACCCCCGCACTGCTCTACCTGCTCGACGTGGAGCCCAAGTCCGCCATCGCCATGAGTCTGGGCATCGTGGCGGTGACCGCCACGCTCACGGCCTGGCAGCACTGGCGGCGTGGCAACGTGAATCTGAAGATCACCGCCGTGTTCGGGCTCTTCGGCGTGGCGGGGACCTATGCCGGGGCCCTCCTGGGGGTCGTGACGCCGGTTGTCATCCAGTTGACCATCTTCGCCCTGGTCATGTACGCCGCCGCATGGCGCATGTTGAAGCCGGCACCGGTACACAAGTCGGTGGGAGCGGTCTGCGCCGACTGCCCGGACGGAGGCTACTGCGACGATCTCGACTACCGCCACATCGCAATGCACGGTATCGGAGTGGGTCTGCTGACGGGGGTGGTCGGTGTCGGCGGTGGCTTCCTGATCGTGCCCGCCCTGGTGCTGCTCTCCGGACTCTCCATGAAACAGGCGGTGGGCACTTCCCTGAGCATCGTGTCCGTGAAGTCTTTCGCCGGTTTCGCCGGTTATGCCTGGGCGGTGCCCATCGACTACTCCCTGATGGCCGCCTTCACCGCCATTGCCGTGGCAGGCAGTGTCGTCGGCAGCCGCCTCTGTCATCGCCTGCCTGCCGATCAATTGAAGACGGGTTTTGGCGGCTTTCTGCTGCTGGTGGCCACCTACATTCTGATCAAGAGCGTGCTCGGAGAATGAATCTTCCCATCTATCTCGACTACAACGCCACCACGCCGGTCGATCCTCGCGTGGCGGAAGCGGTAACGCTCGTATTGCGGGAGCAGTTCGGCAACCCCTCGTCGGATCATGTCTATGGCATCCATGCCCGCGAGACGGTGGCCTGGTCCCGGCAGCAGGTGGCGGAACTGCTGGAGGCCGAGGCGGCGGAGATCATCTTTACCGGCAGTGCCAGCGAGGCCAACAATCTGGCCATCCTCGGCGTGGCCGGGACATCGGCGCCTCGACGGAAGCACCTGATCGTCAGCTCGGTGGAACATCCCTCCGTCCGAGCCCCGGCGGAGGCCCTCCGGGCCCGGGGTTGGGAAGTGACCTTCCTGCCGGTGGACGAGACCGGCAGGGTCAGGATCGAGAGCCTCGTCGGCGCTATCCGAGAGGAGACGGCGCTCATCTCGGTGATGCATGCCAACAACGAGGTCGGGACGATTCAGCCCATCGCCGAGATCTCCGCCGTTGCACGGGCTCATGGTCTCCCGTTGCACGTGGACGCCTCCCAATCGGTGGGCAAGATCCCGGTTTCGGTGCGGGAACTCGGCGCCGATCTGTTGACCCTGGCCGGGCACAAGTTCTATGCCCCCAAGGGCATCGGGGTGCTCTATGTGCGTCGGGGTGTGGAGCTGGCCCCGTTGCTGCACGGCGCCTTCCAGGAAGGGGGGCGGCGTACCGGCACGGAGAATGTGGCCTTCATCGCCGGCCTGGGCAAGGCGGCGCGCCTGGCCCGTCAGCGGCAGGCCATGGAGGAGAGCCGCCTGCGGTACAAGCGGGATACGCTTCATCGGATCCTGCTCGATGCCATTCCCGAGCTGCAGCTCAACGGCCACCCCCGGAAGAGACTCCCCAACACCCTGCACGTCTCCTTTCCGGAGGTGGCCGGCCGGGAACTGCTTGCACATGCGGCGGGAGAGGTGGCGGCCTCGGTCGGTTCGGCCTGCCATGCCCACGACGACCGTCCGAGCGGGGTGCTGGCCGCGATGGGTCTGACGGCCGGGAGAGCGGCCGGCGCGGTCCGGCTCTCCGTGGGCGTGCCGACCACGGAGGCGGAGATCGAACGTGCCGCGAGGGCACTGATCGGGGCCTGGCAGGTGGTCAGGCGTCGCAAGGCTGGCTGAGCGGGCATCGCCCGGGATCGGGAGGTGAAACAGAGCGATGAGCATTGTCACGATCGTGATTCAGAACGCGCCCTACGGTGAGGGCAACAAGGCCTGGCATGCGTTGCGTTTTGCCGGTGCGGCACTGGTGGAAGAGATGGAGGTGCGAGTCCATCTGCTCGATCAGGGCGTCGAGGTGGGTCGGCGCGAACAGGCGGTCCCCGAGGGGGCCGTCGATCTGGGAGCCCTGTTGGCGGAACTGATCGAATGCGGGCTCGAGGTACGGGCCTGCGGCATGGCGCTGGACGGTTGTGCCATCGATACCGAGGCGCTGATTCCCGGTATCGAACGGGGTTCGATGAAGGCCTTGGCGAACTGGGTGAAAACGAGCGATCACGTGATGGTGTTCTGAATCCACGAGCGCCGAGAGGGGGCTGTGATGTCGACGACAAGAGTGGCCGTTCATCGACCGCGGGCCTTGCCGGGCAGTGAACAGGGACTGATGCCGGCCCGCTATTCGCTGGCCGTGCAGATGCTCAGCATGGCGGCGTTCACCCTGGCCTTCTTCGGCTGGCTGAACGAGACCTGGCTGTTCTGGTTCGACAATCCCATCTGGCTGAACCGGTATACCGAGTACGCCATCATCCTCCTGTTCGGCATCTGGCGCATCGCCGCCGAGCGCAACTCCTACACCCGAAGACGGCTGATCATCCTGGTGACGCTGGTCACCGGACTGTGGTGGCTGATTCCCTGGCTCTATCCCGTCTACGAGCCCTATATCGGTTTTCTCTGGGGGCAGCCGGTGTTTCCGTCGCTGCACGTCCCCGGCACGGTCACCTTCTTCCTGGTTCTGGCGCTGGTGTTCCTGTTCGGTCGTCGCGTCATCTGCGGTTTCAACTGTCCCTGTGTCGGGATTCGCGAGACGGTGGGTTTCCCCTTCCGCAACCGCACGCTCCGCTCCGGGGTCGCCTGGAAACTGCGTCACACCAAGTGGCTGTTCTTCGTCTACTACGGTGGCGTGATGGTGGTGACCCAGTTTCCGCCCACCACCTGGACGGTCGGCTTCGTCGGCATGTTCTACCTGATCGTGGCGCTGACCTATTTTGGCAGTTTCTTCGTGGCGCCGCTGGTGGGCAACCGGTTCTATTGCCGCTACCTGTGTCCCTATGGGGCGACTTTCGGCCTGCTCAATCATGCCGGCTTCTACGGTATCCGGATGGACCAGGAGAGGTGCAACGACTGCCGCCGCTGCGAGCAGGTGTGTGACATGGGTATCCCGGTCTGGCAGCAGGGGAGGGAGAGCGGGGAGGTGACGGCGCTGGAGGACTGCATGGGCTGTGCACGATGTGTCGTCTCCTGTCCCACCGATGCGCTGGAGATCCGTGACGTTCGCAACCGTTTCCGGCCGGGTCTGCGCCAGGATGCCAGTCATCTGTTGCGGCGCCCCCGAATGGAGGGAGCCGAACGCCGGACACCACCCAAGCGCCCCGCGAGAGAGCGGATCGACTGGCGACCAGTCATCCTCGAGGCCGATCGACAGCAGCTCCGGGTCCAGGCGGCCCGTTGCCTCGATTGCGGCACGCCGGGGTGCGTGGCCGCCTGTCCCCTCGGCAACCGAATTCCCGAATGGCTGGAGCAGGTGGCGCAAGGCGATTTCGTCCGGGCTGCCGGACTGGCCCATGCGACCAGCAGTTTTCCGGAGATCTGCGGCACCCTCTGTCCACATCATCGTCTGTGTGAAGGGGGATGCACCCGGGCGAAGGAGCCCGGGGGAGCCGTGACCATCGGTGCCATCGAGCACTCGCTGGTGGAGATGGCGGTGCGTGACGGGTGGCAGCCCTCCGCTCCGGCACGCCGCAACGGCAAGCGTGTCGCGGTGCTGGGCGCGGGACCGGCAGGGCTCGCCTGTGCCGATGTGCTGAGTCGTGCCGGTTGTGAGGTCACCGTATTCGATCGACAGCCGGTCATTGGAGGCCTGCTGTCCTCCGGGGTGCCGCCGTTCAAGCTGGACAAGGCCGTGCTGGTGCGGCGCCAGGCGTGGCTGGAGGCACAGGGTGTCACCTTCGTGCTCGACACGGCGGTGACCGCCGAGGATCTTCGCCACTGGCAGACCCGGTTCGATGCCATCTTCCTCGGCGTGGGCGCCCAGCAGCCACGCATTCCGGAACTGCCGGGGCTGGAGCTGGAAGGTGTTCATACCGCCATCGACTATCTGGCCGAGGTCAACCGGGTGGGAGGGGGTACCACGCTGCAGGGTCGGCGGGTGGTGGTGCTGGGCGGTGGTGACAGTGCCATCGATTGTGCCCGGGCCGCGATCCGCCAGGGCGCGGCCAAGGTGACGGTGGCCTATCGGGGAGGTGCGGAGCGGATGCGCGCTTCGCCGGCGGAGCGGCAGGCGGCGCTGGACGAAGGCGTGCAGATCCGTTTCGCTCTTCGGCCACAGAGGTTCGAAGGGAGGGAGAGGGTCGAGGCGGTCGTGTTCGAGGAGGGTGACGGACATCCCTCCCGTCTCGAATGCGATGCGGTGATCCTGGCCATCGGGCAACGGCCGGAAACGGCCAGGTGGATGGAGGAACTGGGTATCGAGACCGATCCCCGGGGACGCATCCTGGTCGACGAACGGGGTCACACGGCGGTGAAGGGCATCTTCGCCGGTGGTGACGACACCCTCGGCCCCGATCTGGTGGTCACGGCGGCGGCCGCCGGACGAAGGGCCGCCGAGGGAATCCTCCAGTGGCTGCATCCACTCAAGCGTCTGCGATGGGGCGCGCATCCCCGGCATCTCCCTCGAGGGGCCGCGAGGGGTGAAGAGGTACGCGCCGTCGGGAGGGAGATGCCATGAGAGGTATCGTACGGTTCCTCGTGTCGTTGGGGCTGGTCGGCCCGGCGCAGGCGCATCACACCCGTGATCACATGATGCTGGCCGAGGATGCGGCACGGGTGATCGCCGAGACCCGGCAGGGAGGCGGCAATGAACTGGCCTGGCTGTTCTGGGGCGTGCTGGCCCTGCTGCTGGTGCTGAGCGCGATCCGCGCGTGGGGGCGACGGCGGTGAAGAGGGCACGCTACATCTGGATTCCGTTGCTCGCGCTGCTGATCGCCATTCCTGCCGGTTTCTATTATGTGCACTGGAGTCAGCAGGGGGAGGGGGCGGGGTTCTATTCCCGTCTCTGGTCGCCCGAGGCGATCTTCGCCTACTGGGCTCCGGACGACTTCTACGATTCGGTGCAGTCGGTGGAGGGGCGGTTCGAGGGGCCCGCGTGCGTTTCCTGCCATTCCGCGATCACACCGGGTATCGTCAACGACTGGAGGGCCAGCCGTCACGCCCGGGCGGAGACTCCGGTCTATTGCTCCGACTGTCATGGCGACGATCATCGACGGCTTCACATGCCGACGCCGCGGGTATGCGGTGAATGTCATGCCACGCAACACGGCCAGTTTCTCGATGAGAGGCGGTTCGGTTTTCCCAGTCATGCGCTGGCCCTGGAACGGGCCCTGGATGCGAACCATTTCGTGGACAAGCCGAAAGCGGAGGTGACCGCCTGTCTGCAATGCCATTCGGTGGCCGCCAAGTGCGATTCCTGCCACACGCGGCATCGCTTCGCGGCGGCCGAAGCGCGTCGACCCGAGGCGTGCATCACCTGTCACAGCGGCCCGCCCCATCCCGACGTCGAGAGCTATTTCGCCTCTGCGCACGGGCAGATCTACCTGGCCGAGGGGGCGGAGTGGGACTGGTCGAAGCCCCTGCGCGAAGGGAACTACCGGGCACCCACCTGCGCCTACTGCCACATGCATCAGGGTCAGCACCAGGTGGCCGACAAGCCGATCTGGAAGTTCGGTATCAAACAGGTCAATCCGCTCACCTCGGCCAACCGGGTGCGTCGCAAGAGGTGGCTGGAGGTGTGTGACGACTGCCATGACGAGGCGCTGGCGCGCGATGCCCTGGTCGGCCTCGATCGGGAGCGCAAGCGGGCATGGGAGAAGCTGTATGCGGCCGAGGCGGAACTGCGTTCCCTGCGCGAAGAGAATCTGTTCCATCCCGCCGCGGGCAGCCGCCCCCCCTATCCCAACGACTGGCTGGATCGGCTCTGGCCCCGGGCGCGGATCGGCTTCTTCGAGGGGCAGGCCTCGGCCTTCTACAACGTATCGCCCATCGAGCGCGACTACTTCGAGATGTGGTATTTCGACAATCTCTCCGCCTACAAGGGGGCGGCACACGGCGACGCGGAGCGGGTACAGGCCGCCCATGCGCGGCTGGATGCCGACCTGAAGGCGATCCGTGCCAGGGCCGATCGCCTGCGGGAACAGGCACGCCGGGAGCAGGCCGCGGGGATCGTGGCGCCGGATCCGTCCAGCCTGTGGCTGAACGGGGAATACACCGAATTCAATCGCGAGCACAACTGAGCCCGCATTCGACGATCGGAACCCACGGTGACTCCATGAATCACGCTGCAAACCATCAAGTGATCCGTCTCACCCGGGGGCTGCCGGCCACTCTGCTCCTATGCGGGATCTCCCTGTTCGGCATGATGGCGGTCTCTGCGGCCGAGCCACCGGATGGCGCCCTCTCCGAGGAGGCCTGCCGTACCTGCCATGCCGGCCGTGACGAAGCGCTGGTCGATGCCTGGCGGGAGAGTGCCCACGGCGGAACACCGGCCGTGGCCGGGTGTTCCGCCTGCCACGGGAGTGATCATGCGCACGTCGGGGTACGGGCCAGGCAGGACGATGCCTGCATCGACTGCCATGGCGGTCCGAAGGCGCCGGTGGTACACAGCTACGCCACCTCGAAGCATGGCCTGATCCTGCGTCTGGAACAGAGCGAGTGGGATTGGCGACGACCGTTGAGAGATGCCGCGTACCGCAGCCCCGGGTGTGCCTACTGTCATCTGCACGATAGCGAGCACGATGTGGGGCGCAGTGTACGCAGCGATCCCATGGGGCCGGATCGGGGCGGGACGGTGGCGGACCATCTGCGGGGGGTCTGTCAGGAGTGTCATGCTCCGCGGTATGTGACACGTCTGTTCGACAACGGGGAGAAGATGCTGGAGACAGGCCGCATGAAGGTGCGCGAGGCCCGCCGCCTGCTCGAGGAGGCGGCGCACCGGTACGACGCATCGACTCTCGCCGAGGGACGGGCGTTGCTGGCGACGATGCAGCGACATCTGCGCAATGTGCGGCTCGGTGTCGGCCACCAGTCGCCCGACTACCAGTGGTGGCATGGTCAGCCGGCGCTCGACGGGGATCTGTTGCGCCTCAAGGGCATGCTGGGTGCGCTCGAGCGGGAGCGCCGGTTACCGCGTACACCCACGGCGGAGAGGCGGTAGGGGCGTGAAACCGGGGGATCTGATCGTGATCGGCGGCGGTGCCGGAGGGCTGGTGGCAGCCAGCGTGGCGGGACAGCTCGGATTGAAGGTCACCCTGATCGAGAAGACGGATCGGCTGGGGGGCGACTGTCTCCATCACGGTTGCGTTCCCAGCAAGGCGCTGCTGCACGTGGCGCGCGTCGCCCACACCCTGCGGCGGGCGGATCGTGCAGGTCTGACTGCCGTCGAACCGGAGGTGTCGTTGGCGAAGGTGAATGCCTGCGTCCGGTCGGCGATGGAGACCATCCAGGAGCACGACGATCCGGACCGTTTCCGCAATTACGGTTGCGAGGTGATCTTCGGCGCCGCCCGTTTTCTTGATCCCCACACCGTCGAGGTGGAGGGGCGCCGCCTGAGTGGCCGGCGTTTCGTCATTGCCACCGGCTCCGGGCCGGTGGTGCCGCCGATTCCGGGACTGGCCGAGGCGGGTCATGTCACCCACAGGGAGATCTTCTCCCTCCCCGAGCTGCCCCCCCGCCTGCTGGTACTGGGGGGTGGTCCCGTCGGTGTGGAGATGGGCCAGGCGTTCGCCCGGCTGGGCAGTCGCGTCACCCTCCTGCAGCGCAACCGGCACCTGCTGCCACGGGAGGATCCCGAACTGTCCGAAGCGCTGCGAGTCTGTCTCGAGGCGGAGGGGCTCGAGGTGCATACCGGCGTGGATGTGGAACGGGTCGGTCGGGATGGCGCGGGGATTACGGTCGAGGCTGCAGATGGCCGGTACTGGGAAGGGGACCAACTCCTAGTCGCCACCGGCCGGCGCCCCCAGGTGGAGGGGCTCGACCTGGATGCGGCCGGGGTGGAGCATGGTCCGCGGGGCATCGTGGTGGACAGGCGGCAGCGTACCTCACGGAAACACATCTACGCCTGCGGTGACGTCTGTGGTCCCCATGCGTTCACCCACATGGCGGAGTACCAGGCGGGGATCGTCATCGCCAACGCCCTGTTCCGGATCCCACGGCGGGCCGACTATCGCATCGTGCCGCGGGTGATCTACACGGATCCGGAGCTGGCTAGTGTCGGCATGAGCGAAGCCGAGGCACGGGAGCGGCATGGTGATGTGCGTATCCTGCGTTTCCCCTTCGCCCAGGTGGATCGCTCCATCGTGGAAGGGGAGACCGCCGGCCAGATCAAACTGGTGGTGCGGCGGGGCCGGCTGCTGGGCGCGGCGCTCCTCGGCGCCCAGGCGGGTGAGCTGCTGCACGAACTGGTGCTGGCCATGCGGGTCGGGGCGCGGATCGGCGATATCGCCGCAGCCATCCACGCCTATCCGACCCGCTCCCAGATCCACCGGCGGGCGGCGAACACGGCCTACGCCGACAAGCTATTCAGCCCCGCCACCCGGCGGCTGGTGAGGTGGCTGAACCGGCTGCCGCCCTGAGGCGGATGGGCTCTCCGGTCGACGGCTGACGAAAGGAAGAAGGCCGATGCCGGGGAGGGCTCTCTGTTGCACGTGGTGAACGAGTATGCTGCGGGTGGTTACCGCCACCTTCTCCATACGAAGGGTGCCGTTCCACCGGCTTTCCGGGACCGAGAAGGAGATGAAGAGTGAGTGTGCATGAAACGGTTCGGGACTATTATGGCAAGGTGCTCAAGTCCAGCGCCGATCTCAAGACCGATGCCTGCTGTACGACCGAGGCCATGCCCGAGCACGTGCGGGCGGCGCTCTGCGAGATCCACCCTGAAGTGCAGGGGCGCTACTACGGCTGCGGCCTGGTGATCCCCGAGCAGCTCGAGGGGCTGCGGATCCTCGACCTGGGTTGCGGCAGCGGACGTGACGTCTTCCTGCTGGCCAGGCTGGTGGGGGAGCGGGGTGAGGTGGTGGGTGTCGATATGACCCCGGACCAGCTCGCCGTGGCCCGCGAGCACGAGGCGTGGCAGGCGGAGCGCTTCGGCTACGCCCGCCCCAACACCCGTTTCCTGGAGGGTTACATCGAGACGTTGCACGAGCTGGATCTCGAGCCGGGCAGTTTCGACCTGGTGGTCTCCAACTGCGTCATCAATCTCTCGCCCGACAAACAATCGGTGCTGCGCGGGGTATTCGACCTGCTCAGGCCGGGGGGAGAGCTCTATTTCTCCGACGTGTACGCCGACCGGCGGGTGCCCGAGGCGGTGCGCAACGATCCGGTGCTCTACGGCGAATGTCTCGGTGGCGCGCTCTACTGGAACGACTTCGAGAACCTGGCGAAGCGGTGCGGCTTCACCGATCCGCGCCTGGTGACCGACCGGCCGCTCACCGTGAACAACGCCGAGCAGCGGGGGAAGCTGGGCAACATCCGTTTCTTCTCGGCCACCTACCGGCTGTTCAAGCTGGAAGGTCTGGAAACGGCCTGCGAGGACTACGGCCAGGCGGTGATCTATCACGGCACCATCCCCCATCATCCGGACCGCTTCCTGCTCGACAAGCATCACCGGATCGAGACCGGTCGGGTCTTTCCGGTGTGCGGAAACACCTGGCGCATGCTGCACGAGACCCGCTTCCATGATCATTTCGACTTTCTGGGCGACGGGGAGACCCACTACGGCATCTTCCCCGGCTGTGGAGGTGGCCTGCCTTTCGACGACCAGGAGGCAGGTGGCCCGGCCGGCGGGAGCTGCTGCTGAGGGGCCTTGCACGTGGCCTTCGATCCGATCCGTTACGAGGCGTGGTATCGCTCCCGGCGGGGGCGATGGATCGCCGACCGGGAGTTCGGCCTGTTGTGCGACCTTCTGCAGCCGGCAGAAGGGGCGAGCCTTCTAGACGTGGGTTGCGGCACCGGTCACTTCAGCCGGCGCTTCGCTGCGGCCGGCCTGTCGGTGACGGGGCTCGACCCCGACCCGGCGATGCTCGAGTCTGCCCGGCAGGCCGGCGGGCGGGTCCGTTACGTGCGAGGTGGCGCCGAGGCGCTGCCGTTCGCCGATGGGGCGTTCGACTGCTGCGCGGCGGTGACCAGCCTCTGTTTCGTCGCCGATCCGGTGGGAGCCTTGCGGGAGATGTGGCGGGTGGCCCGCCACGGCGTGGCCCTCGGCCTGTTGCATCGTCCCAGCCTGTTGTGGTGGAAGAAGCGCCGCCATGCCGGTTATGGGGGTGCCCGCTGGGACAGGCTGCCGGAGGTGCGTGGATGGGTGGATCGACTCGACCCGCCACCGGTACGGGCGGCCCACGGCTATGCGGTGCTTGGAAGCGGCGAAGGTGCCGGCCTGCGCTGGCTTGAAGAGCGCCTTCCCCTGGCGCGTCTGCCGCTGGGCGGCTTTCTCGCCGTGGCCCTGCACAAGGGGGATGGGATCCATCGCGAATCCCATTTGCCGGTACCCGAGGGTTGCCGGGCGGATGGCTCTCGCCCCTCCGCGTAAACCGGTCGTTCCGCGTCTATCAGGATGTTGAAAAAGGCCATCCTGGCCTTTTTCAACGCCGGAAGCCGAAAATGCGATTTCCGGCTTCCTCACGTTTTCAATGATCTTTCGTCATTGAAAACGGCGGTGCATCCCTGCACCGCAGCACAGGCTGTCGAAAAACGGTGTTTTTCAACAGCCTGCTATCGTCTCTCTTCCAAGGAGTTCTGAATCGACATGCTTGCCACCTTGCCCCATCTGCAGGAGAGCGATTTCCCCCTCCTGCGTCGTGCCCAACTGCAGACCCTGCAGGTGAACCTCGGTTACAGGTGCAACCAGCAGTGCCTCCACTGCCACGTGGATGCCGGCCCCAAACGCACCGAGATCATGTCCCGCGAGACGGTGGAGGAGGTTCTCCTCTGCCTGGAGCGCAACCGGATCGGTACCCTCGATCTGACCGGCGGAGCGCCGGAACTCAATCCCCATTTCCGTTACCTGGTGGGGGAGGCGCGGCGGCTCGGTGTCCACGTGATGGATCGCTGCAACCTCACCGTGCTGTGCGAGCCGGACCACTCCGATCTGGCCGCCTTTCTCGCCGAACACCGGGTGGAGGTGTTCGCCTCGCTGCCCTGTTATCTGGAAGAGAACGTGGACGGACAGCGGGGCAAGGGGGCCTATCGGGGCAGTATCGAGGGGATCCGCCGGCTCAATGCGGTCGGCTACGGGCAGGGGGATACCGGGCGGCGCCTCAGTCTGGTCTACAACCCCACCGGCCCCTTCCTGCCGCCCCCCCAGTGCCAGCTCGAGGCCGACTACCGGCGGGAGCTGGACACCCGGTTCGGAATCACCTTCGACCGCCTCCTGACCATCACCAACATGCCCATCAAGCGCTTCGGCAGCATGCTCCTCTCCCGGGGGGAGTGGGATGCCTACCTGGGGCTGCTCAAGGAGGCCCACCAGGAGGCCAATCTCGAGACGGTGATGTGCCGGACGCTGGTGAGCGTGGACTGGCGGGGCTTCCTCTACGACTGCGACTTCAACCAGATGCTGGGGCTGCCCATCGCCGGCGGCAGCCACCTGCGGGATCTGCGCCCCGGTTCCCTGGAGGGCCGGCCCATCGCCGTGGCCGATCACTGTTACGGCTGCACGGCGGGGCAGGGGAGCAGTTGCGGCGGCGCCCTGGCCGGCTGAAGGTCTCCGGGCGGCGGGCATGGAAGAGGCGCGTATCAGCATCGTGATTCCGGTACTGGACGAGGCGGAGACGTTGCCCGCCACGCTGGCCGCCCTCCAGGGGCTCCGGCGGCTTGGCCACGAGGTGGTGGTGGTGGATGGCGGCAGCCGGGACGGCACGCCGCGGATCGCCGAGGCGGTGGCGGACCGGGTGGTGACCAGCCCGCCGGGGCGTGCGCGGCAGATGAACGCCGGAGCAGCCGCGGCGACCGGGGCGGTGCTGCTCTTCCTGCACGCCGATACCCTTCTACCACCGCAGGCCGATCGCCGTATCCTCGAGGCCCTGGGAGCGGGAAGGATATGGGGGCGGTTCGACGTGCGCCTCTCCGGTTCGGCCTGGCCCTTCCGCGTCATCGAGCGGATGATGAACTGGCGTTCCCGTCTCAGCGGAATGGCCACAGGCGATCAGGCCATCTTCGTCCGCCGCGAGGCCTTTGTCCGCATCGGCGGCTTTCCCGAGATCCCGCTGATGGAGGATCTGGAGCTCTCGCGGCGGTTGCGGCGTCATGGCCGACCGGCGTGCCTGCGCCCGCCGGTGGTCACCTCCAGCCGGCGCTGGGAGGAGAGGGGGATCGTGCCGACGGTACTGCTCATGTGGGGCCTGCGCCTGGCCTGGTTTCTTGGCGTCCCTCCCCGGCGGCTGGCACGCCTCTACCGCCCCGTTCGCGCCCGCCCGTGACCTGGCGCTTCCCCCATGCCGCCCTGCAGATCTTCGCCCGGGCCCCGGTGCCCGGCGAGGCGAAGACTCGCCTGATTCCGCTCCTGGGGGCGGCAGGCGCCGCGGAGCTGCAGGCGCGGCTGCTGAGGCGGACCGTGGAGACCGCGCTGGCGGCCTTCCTTGCACCGGTCCAGCTCTGGTGCACCCCCGACTGCGACCATCCCGCCTTCCGGGCATGGCCGGAGGTTTCGCGGCACCTGCAGCAGGGCGGGGAGCTGGGCGAGAGGATGGCTCACGCCCTGTCGTCGGGACTGAGGCGCGCGGAACGGGTGGTGCTGATCGGCACCGACTGCCCCGGCCTGGATGCGGCCTACCTGCAGCGGGCGCTGGAGTTCCTCGCTGACCACGACGTGGTGCTGGGGCCCGCCGAGGACGGGGGCTATGTGCTGATCGGGTGCCGGAGGCCGGTGGAGATCTTCCACCGTATCGACTGGGGCACCGATCGGGTGCTGTTGCAGACGCGGGAGCGGCTGCGCGAGGCGGGCATCGGGTGGCGGGAGCTTCCCCTCCGCTGGGACGTGGACCGGCCGCCCGATCTGCAGCGGATGGTGGCCGGGGGATACCTGGAGACATACAAGGCTGTTGAATGACCCCGCTTTCAATGACGCCTGGCAGCCTGTCGGCCTTTGATAGGCGGTCAGGTTCTGGTGCATTCTGGCAGGGGCCCGCTGACGCTCACGCGCTCGGGGCACCGGTTTCTGTGCCTGACCATCGGCGCGCAGTGCCTGCGGGAGGTGGAAAGGTGCCGCCTGCGGCGGCATTACCGAGTGCAACTCGGTGCTCCGGGGGGGAGGGGCGTCACCCCCCCGCCAGCGGCATGGCCCGGTGGTGGTCGGGGAGGGCGGGGCCGCAGCCACCTCGGCGGCGGATTCAGATGTGGAGTCGGCGGAACTCCGGATCGGGTTCGCTCTGCTCCCAGATCTCGTCGAAGCGGGCACGCAGGGCGCGTGCCTCGGGCGGGTCGTCGAGACTGGCGACGCCCTCGAAGTGGTCGGAGAGCGGCTTGCGCAGCCACCCCGTGTCGTCCACCACCAGGAACCCCTCCACCTGCTCTTCGAACTCGCCCGGAATGCGGCGGACGTGGAAGTTGCTCGGGAAGTGTTGGGCCAGGTCGATGAGCCGGTGCCCCTCCCGCACTGCCCGGCTGGCGTCCCTCACCAGGATCCGGATCTCCCCGTGATGGCCGCGCAGGGCGAGTGCCTTCACCGCCTCGAGAAAGGGCCTCTGGTCATAGACGCCCCCTTCCAGCTCGTGACTGAAGATCTCAAGCCGCCGACGGGCGAGGGCCGCCAGTTCGGCGGCCAGCCGACGGTTCTCCGCCAGGGTGGAGAAGTGGTGGAGCGAAACGGATCTGCCGGATGTCATGGTGCCTCCTGTCGGCCTGCGTCGAGACGACCCTGGTCTGCCGGTGCCGGCACGTGCGCACGGAGCGCCGGCCGATGTGTGGGGATCTGCCGCCTGCGGGAGCATGGCAGGCCCGTCAGACCTTGATCTGGATGCTGCTCCGTCCCGACGAAAGCATCTGAACCTGCCAACCTGCCAAAGTCCGGCAGCCTGTGCCGCGGTGCATGGATGCACCGCCGTTTTCAATGACGGCAAGTCTTTGAAAACGTGAGGAAGCCGGAAATCGCATTTTCGGCTTCCGGCGTTGAAAAAGGCCAGGATGGCCTTTTTCAACATCCTGCTAGAGATCCAGGACCATCTCCCTGTGAGGAATGTCGGCCTCCACGAATTCCGGCCCCACGGCCTCGAAACCGAAGCGGGCGTAGAAGGGGATGGCGTGCACCTGGGCGTGGAGGAAGAGCCGCTCCATCCCCCTCTCGGTGGCGCGGTCGATGACAGTCTCCATCAGCGCACGTCCCACCCCCCGACCCCGCCAGGGAGGGAGGACCGCCATGCGCCCCACCTGACCACTCGGCAGCAACCGTGCGGTGCCGACCGCCTCGTCGCCCTCCCAGGCCAACAGGTGGAGGGCCGTCGCGTCCAGATCGTCCCACTCCAGCGCCACCGGCACCGACTGCTCCTCCACGAAGACCCGGTAGCGGATGGCGCGGGCGGGTTCGGCGAGACGCGTCCAGGGACCGCTCTCGACGCGGATCGCCACCGCTCAGATCTTCCTCGCCTGCTCCTCCGCGCTGCCGGTGTAGGCGGCGGGGGTGAGCCGGCGCAACGCCTCCTTCGCCTCCTCGGGGAGGGGCAGCCCATCCACGAAGCGGCCCAGGGTCTCCACGTCCACCCGCTGGCCACGAGTGAGCTCCTTGAGCTTCTCGTAGGGTTTCTCGATGCCGAAGCGGCGCATGACAGTCTGGATCGGCTCCGCCAGTACCTCCCAGTTGTCGTCCAGGTCCGCCAGCAGCCGGTCGCGATCCACCTGCAGCTTGGCGATGCCCCGCTGGGCCGACTGGCAGGCGATGACCGTGTGGGCGACCCCCACCCCCAGGTTGCGCAGCACCGTGGAGTCGGTGAGGTCCCGTTGCCAGCGTGACACCGGAAGCTTGGCGGCCAGATGATGGAAGAGGGCGTTGGCGATCCCCAGGTTGCCCTCCGCGTTCTCGAAGTCGATGGGGTTCACCTTGTGGGGCATGGTGGAGGAGCCCACCTCGCCCGCCACCGTCTTCTGCCGGAAATAGCCGAGGCTGATGTAGCCCCACACGTCGCGGCAGAAGTCGATGAGGATGGTGTTGAAGCGCGAAACCGCATCGAACAGCTCGGCGATGTAGTCGTGGGGCTCGATCTGGATGGTCCAGGGGTTCCAGTCGAGTCCCAGGTCGGTGACGAACTTCTCGGCCAGCGCCGGCCAGTCCACCTCGGGGTAGGCCACCATGTGGGCGTTGTAGTTGCCTACCGCACCGTTGATCTTGCCCAGCAGGGAGACGCCGGCCACCTGGTCCCGCTGACGCATCAGTCGCCATGCCACGTTGGCCATCTCCTTGCCCATGGTGGTGGGCGAGGCGGGCTGGCCGTGGGTGCGGGAGAGCATGGGGGCGTCGGCCAGCTCGTGGGCGAGGCGGCGGATGTCGTCGATCAACTCGTCCATCAGCGGCAGCAGCGACTGGCTGCGCGCCTCCCGCAGCATCAGGCCGTAGGCCAGGTTGTTGATGTCCTCGGAGGTACAGGCGAAGTGGATGAACTCGCTGACCGCCTCCAGTTCGTGGTTGCCGGCGATCTTCTCCTTGAGGAAGTACTCCACCGCCTTGACGTCGTGGTTGGTGGTGCGCTCGATGTTCTTGACCCGCTGCGCATCCTCCTCGGAGAAGTGCTCGACGATGCCGTCCAGCACCCGGTTGGCGTGGTCGCTCAGCTCCGGCACCTCGGGAATCTGCGGGTGATGGGAGAGGGCCTGCAGCCAGCGGACCTCCACCAGCACCCGGTGGCGGATGAGGCCGTATTCGCTGAAGATGGGACGCAGCGACTCGGTCTTGGAGCCGTAGCGGCCGTCGATGGGAGAGATGGCGGTCAGTGCTGAGAGTTCCATGGTCGCTCCTCAACTGGCCAACTGGCGCAGTACATAGTGCAGGATACCGCCGTGGCGGTAGTACTCCACCTCCTGGGGGGTGTCGATGCGCACCCGGGCGGTGAAGGTGACCTGGCCGCTCCCCTCGCGGGTGGCGGTCACCGTCACCTCCTTCGCGGTACCGTCGCCCAGGCCGGTGATGGCGTAGCTCTCGGTGCCGTCGAGGCCGAGCGAGGAGGGGTTCTCGCCATCGAGGAACTGGAGCGGCAGGATGCCCATCCCCACCAGGTTGGAACGGTGGATGCGCTCGTAGCTCTCGGCGATCACCGCCCGCACCCCCAGCAGGCGGGGTCCCTTGGCCGCCCAGTCGCGCGAGGAGCCGGAGCCGTACTCCTTGCCGGCGATGACGATCAGTGGCACCCCTTCGTCGCGATACTTCATGGCTGCGTCGAAGATGCTCATCTGCTCCCCGTCGGGGAGGTGGCGGGTGACCCCTCCCTCGGTGCCGGGGGCGAGCAGGTTGCGCAGGCGGATGTTGGCGAAGGTGCCGCGCATCATCACCTCGTGGTTGCCGCGGCGCGAGCCGAGGGAGTTGAAGTCGCCCGGCTGGACGCCGTGCTCAAGCAGATACCTGCCGGCAGGACTGTCGGGCTTGATGGCGCCGGCCGGCGAGATGTGGTCGGTGGTGACCGAATCGCCAAGCAGGGCCAGCACCCGGGCGCCGCTGATGTCGGTGACCGGCCCCGGTTCCCGTTTCATGCCCTCGAAGTAGGGGGGGTTCTTGATGTAGGTGGAGTCGGCGTCCCACTGGAAGAGCTGCCCCTCCGGGGCGGCCAGCGCCTGCCAGCGGCCGGCGCCCTCGAAGATCTCGGTGTAGACCGCCGTGAACTCCTCCCGCCGCACCGCGGATGCCACCAGGTCGTTGATCTCGCGGAGGGTGGGCCAGATGTCGCGCAGATAGACCGACCGCCCCTCCCGGTCGGTACCCAGGGGGTCGTTCTGCAGGTCGATGTCCATGGTACCGGCCAGGGCGTAGGCCACCACCAGGGGAGGCGAGGCGAGATAGTTCATGCGCACCTCCGCATGTACCCGCCCCTCGAAGTTGCGGTTGCCGGAGAGGACGGCACAGGCGGAGAGGTCACCCTCGGCGATCGCCTTCGAGACCGGTTCGGGGAGGGGACCGGAGTTGCCGATACAGGTGGCGCAGCCGTAGCCCACCACGTCGAAGCCCAGCTCGCGCAGCGGCTCCATGAGGCCGGCCCGCTTCAGGTATTCGGTCACCACCAGCGAGCCGGGGGCCAGCGAGGTCTTGACCCACGGCTTGCGGGTCAGGCCCCGTTCGGCCGCCTTCTTCGCCACCAGGCCGGCGCCGAGCATCACCGACGGATTGGAGGTGTTGGTGCAGGAGGTGATGGAGGCGATCACCACCGCCCCGTCGTCGAGGGTCACCGTCTCGCCGTCGATGGTGGTCTCCACCGGCCGGCTGGTGATGTTGCGTTCCTGCTTGAGGGACTCCAGCGCCGTGCGGAAGGCGGGGCGCGAGGTGTCGAGGGGAATGCGGTCCTGGGGCCGCTTGGGGCCTGCAATACTGGGGCGCACCGTGCCCATGTCGAGTTCCACCACGCTGCTGTAGGTCGCCTCGGCGGCGCCGGCGGTGCGGAACAGCCCCTGCTCCCGGGCATACGCCTCCACCAGGGCGATCTGTGCCTCGTCACGGCCCGAGAGGCGCAGGTAGGCGAGGGTCTCCTCGTCGACGGGGAAGATGCCGCAGGTGGCGCCGTACTCGGGGGCCATGTTGGCGAGGGTGGCGCGGTCGGCCAGGGAGAGGTGGTCGAGACCGTCGCCGAAGAACTCCACGAACTTGCCCACCACGCCGTGGGCGCGCAACATCTCCACCACGGTGAGCACCAGGTCGGTGGCGGTGGCTCCCTCCGGCAGTTCGCCGGTGAGACGGAAGCCCACCACCTGGGGGATCAGCATGGAGACCGGCTGGCCGAGCATGGCCGCCTCCGCCTCGATACCGCCCACACCCCAGCCGAGAACGCCAAGGCCGTTGATCATGGTGGTGTGGGAGTCGGTACCGACCAGAGTGTCGGGGTAGGCCTGCAGAACACCGCCATTCTCCTGGACGAAGACCACCCGTGCCAGATATTCCAGGTTCACCTGGTGGACGATGCCGGTGTCCGGGGGCACCACCTTGAAGTTGGCAAACGCCTTCTGTCCCCACTTGAGGAACTTGTAGCGCTCCTCGTTGCGCCGGTACTCCAGTTCGGCGTTGAGATCGGGGGCGTCGGGACGGCCGAAGACGTCGATCTGCACCGAGTGGTCGATCACCAGTTCCGCCGGCTGCAGGGGATTGATTCGTTCGGGATCGCCGCCCAGCGTCTTCACCGCCTCGCGCATCGCCGCCAGATCCACCACCGCCGGCACGCCGGTGAAGTCCTGCATCAGGACCCGCGCGGGACGATAGGCGATCTCCCGATTCGGCTCCTGCTGCGGATCCCAGGCGGCCAGGGCGCGGATGTCGTCGGCGGTCACCGAGACACCATCCTCGTGGCGCAGCAGATTCTCCAGCAGGATCTTCAGGGAATAGGGGAGGCGCTCGGCGCCAGGTACCGCGTCGAGGCGGAAGATCTCCAGGGTCCGCTCGCCGACCTTCAGGTCGGCGCGGGCGTCGAAACTGTTGCTCATGGATACTCCTTGGTCACTGGGGGGGCGCATGGCGGACCCCGACGTTCGCGTCGAATCAAATCGGAGCATTTTACCACGAGGCGGGAAGGGGGATGGATCGGGGTGCCGGAAGGTACCCCGCCGCTCCGGGAAGGCGGGGTACCTTCCGGC
>JALTLT010000133.1 GCA_027001815.1 Gammaproteobacteria bacterium
GTGGAAGAGGATCTTCGCTGGCTGGAGGGGGAGGGGCGCCGACTCCTCACCCTGGCCGACCCCGACTACCCCGCCTTGCTGAGGGAGATCCCGGATCCGCCGGCGCTGCTCTTCGTGGCCGGAGACCCGGCGCTGCTGGGGACGTGGCAACTGGCGGTGATCGGCAGCCGCAACCCGACACGCGGGGGGCGCCAGTCGGCCGAGGCGTTCGCCGCCCATCTGGCCGGCGCCGGCCTGGCCATCACCAGTGGCCTGGCCACCGGGGTGGATGCGGCCGCTCACCGCGGCGCCCTGGAGGGCGGCGGGAAGACGGTGGCGGTCTGCGCTACCGGCCCCGACCGGGTCTACCCGGCACGCAACCGGGCGTTGGCGGAGGAGATCGCCCAACGGGGTGCCCTGGTGACCGAATATCCGGTGGGTGTGGCGCCGCGGGCCGCCCATTTCCCCCGCCGCAACCGCATCATCAGCGGCCTCTCTCTCGGTGTGCTGGTGGTGGAGGCGGCGGTGGCGAGCGGTTCGCTGATCACTGCCCGCCTGGCGGCGGAGCAGGGGCGGGAGGTGTTCGCCATCCCCGGTTCCATCCACAATCCCCTGAGCCGCGGCTGCCACCGGCTGATTCGCGAAGGGGCGAAGCTGGTGGAGCGGGCCGAGGAGATCCTGGTGGAGCTGGCCCCGCTGGCGCTGGCCGGGGTGGAGGGGCAGGCCTCCGCGGAGGAGGTGGCCACGCCCTTCTCTATCGAGGAGGATGCCGACGGCGAGTATGCCCGGCTGCTGGAGTGCCTCGGTCACGACCCCCAACCGGTCGATCGGCTGGTGGAATGCAGCGGATTGACGCCGGAAGAAGTTTCCTCCATGCTGCTAATACTGGAGTTGCGGGGACTTGTGGCATCCAATCCGGGTGGGACATACTCTCGCCTGCCGAACCAGAGGTATCGATGAAAGAAAGCGTTTTGGATCTGTTGATGTATCTCTTCCAGAACTATATGGAGGAGCAGCCGGAGAGCGAGCCGGACCGTGAGTCCCTGCACGGCGAGTTGCTGGGTGCCGGTTTCACCCAGGAGGAGATCGCCAAGGCCTTCGACTGGCTGGACGACCTGGCCGATCGCCAGCGGCATGCCGGCCGCGTGGCCGGTGGCCACGGGGGTGGCGCCATGCGCATCTACAGCGCGCAGGAGGAGAGCCGCCTCGATCTGGAGTGCCGCGGCTTCCTGCTCTACCTGGAGCAGAACGGCATCATCGACCCGGCGGTGCGCGAGGTGATCCTCGACCGGGTGATGGCCCTCGATCCCGAAGAGATCGATTTCGACCGTCTCAAGTGGGTGATCCTGATGGTGCTCTTCAATCAGCCCGGGCGGGAGAACGCCTACCAGTGGCTGGAGAACATGGTGTTCGACGACTACGTGGAGTATCTCCACTGATCCGCTCGATGCCGACAAGATTCTGATTTTCTGGACGATCGACGACTGGCGGGGCATGGAGATGCCCCGCCTTTCCATTGATGTCGCCCCGGCCACGAACGCCTCGCGGCCGGGCCGGACGAGACCGATGCGAGCCCGCCGGAACGGCATGCAGTGACCGGGGCGGGGAAGACCTGGCGAGACACATGGCAAAGAATCTGGTAATCGTGGAATCGCCCGCCAAGGCGAAGACCATCAAGAAGTATCTCGGCAAGGGGTTCGAGGTGATGGCCTCCTACGGCCATGTACGTGACCTGGTGCCCAAGGAGGGGGCGGTGGACCCCGATCACGATTTCGCCATGAAGTACCAGGTGATCGAGAAGAACGAGAAGCACGTCAACGCCATCGCCAAGGCGTTCAAGAAGGCCGATGCGCTCTATCTGGCCACCGACCCGGACCGCGAAGGGGAGGCGATCTCCTGGCATCTCTACGAGATCCTGCGCGAGCGGGGGTTGCTCGACGACAAGGAGGTGAAGCGGGTGGTCTTCCACGAGATCACCAAGCGCGCCATCCAGGAGGCGATGGAGCATCCCCGCGAGCTGGCCGACAATCTGGTCGATGCCCAGCAGGCACGCCGCGCGCTCGACTACCTGGTGGGCTTCAACCTCTCGCCGCTGCTCTGGAAGAAGATCCGCCGCGGCCTCTCCGCCGGCCGGGTGCAGAGTCCGGCGCTGCGCATGATCGTCGAGCGCGAGGAGGAGATCGAACGCTTCAAGGCCCGCGAGTACTGGACCATCGAGGCGGATGTCACCTCCCACGGCGCCAACTTCTCCGCCAGGCTGACCCATTTGGAAGGGAAGAAGCTGCGCCAGTTCGACATCGGCGACCAGGGGCGTGCCGCCGAGGTGGAGGCGGCCCTGCTGAAGGCCGCCGGCGGCAAGCTGACCGTGGCGAAGGTGGAGAAGAAGCAGCG
This sequence comes from Gammaproteobacteria bacterium, assembly GCA_027001815.1. Classification (GTDB taxonomy): domain Bacteria; phylum Pseudomonadota; class Gammaproteobacteria; order JALTLT01; family JALTLT01; genus JALTLT01. The sequence goes on from JALTLT010000133.1 coordinate 2,371, forward strand.
CAAGCGCAATCCCGCTGCCCCCTTCACCACCTCCACCCTGCAGCAGGAGGCGGCGCGCAAGCTCGGTTTCACCGCCTCCCGCACCATGCGGGTGGCCCAGCAGCTCTACGAGGGGGTCGACATCGGCGGCGGTGCGGTGGGTCTCATCACCTACATGCGGACCGATTCCGTCAACCTGGCCCAGGAGGCACTGGAGGAGATCCGGGAGCTGATCGGGACCCGCTACGGCACCGACAACGTGCCGGCCAGGCCGCGCATCTACCGCACCAAGGCGAAGAACGCCCAGGAGGCGCACGAGGCGATCCGCCCCACCTCCGCGGCGCGGGTGCCCGAGTCGCTGCGCGACCATCTCACCCGTGACCAGTTCCGTCTCTACGAACTGATCTGGAAGCGCACCGTCGCCTCGCAGATGATCCATGCCACCATCGACACGGTGGCCGTGGACCTGGCTGCCGGCAACGAGGAGAACCTCTTCCGCGCCACCGGTTCGGTGGTGGTCGACCCCGGCTTCATGGCGGTCTACCAGGAGGGGAGGGACGACGCCGGCGACAAGGAGGAGGAGAACCGCCTCCTGCCGCCGCTGGTGCGGGGCGAGCAGGTGGACCTGCTCAAGCTGCGCCCGGAACAGCACTTCACCGAGCCGCCCCCCCGCTACACGGAGGCGAGCCTGGTCAAGGCGCTGGAGGAGTACGGCATCGGCCGTCCCTCCACCTACGCCAGTATCATCTCCACCCTGCAGCAGCGCGAGTACGTGGAGCTGAAGAAGAAGCGCTTCTACCCCACCGACCTGGGGCGGATCGTCAACAAGTTTCTCACCGAGCACTTCACCCCCTACGTGGACTACCAGTTCACCGCCCACTTCGAGGACGAGCTGGACGAGATCTCCCGCGGCGAGCGGGAGTGGATCCCGGTGCTGCGGGAGTTCTGGGAGCCCTTCAAGAAGCTGGTCGAGGAGAAGGAGAAGAGCGTCTTGCGCAAGGATGTGACCACCGAGGAGATGGACGAGGCGTGCCCCAAGTGCGGCAAGCCGCTCTCCATCCGCCTGGGCCGGCGGGGCCGCTTCGTCGGCTGCTCCGGTTACCCCGACTGCGACTACACCCGAAACCTGAACGAGGAGGCGGGGGAGAGCAGCGAACCGGAGGTGGTGGAGGGGCGCACCTGCCCCCAGTGCGGCGGCCAGCTCATCATCCGCGCCGGCCGCTACGGCAAATTCATCGGCTGCGCCAACTACCCCAAGTGCCGCTACATCGAGCCCCTGGAGAAGCCGGAGGACACCGGTGTCCAGTGTCCCGAGTGCAAGCAGGGGGCGCTCATGAAGCGCAAGTCACGGCGCGGCAAGATCTTCTACTCCTGCTCCCGCTACCCCGACTGCAAATACGCAGTCTGGAACCTGCCGCTGGCCGAACCCTGTCCCAGGTGCGGCTGGCCGATCCTCACCCTCAAGGTGACCAAGCGGCGCGGGGCGGAGAAGGTCTGCCCGCAGAAGGAGTGCGACTTCGCCGAGCCGTGGGAGGGAGAGCTGCCGGAGATGCTTCAGGAGAAGAAGGCGGCCGCCGGCTCGTGAGGGGCTTTGCGGTTTTTCCTGATCGAACCAGCAGAAAATTCGAATGTATCGGGCCGGCCCCGGCCGGTAGGGTGGCCCGGTCCGGGATCCCGAGCGCCGGGCTCCCCTGGTCTCACCATTTTGCAGTGGAGTGAACGATGAGCAGCAAGCCCTTTGTCGCGGTCCTCATGGGATCCGATTCCGACCTGCCGGTGATGCAGGCGACCCTCGACGTGCTCAAGGCACTGGAGGTACCCTTCGAAGTGAAGATCACCTCCGCCCATCGCACCCCCGAGATTACCCACGCCTACGTCCAGGACGCCGACCAGCGCGGATGCGCCGTCTTCATCGCCGCCGCCGGCCTGGCCGCCCACCTGGCCGGCGCGGTGGCCGCCAACACCCTCAAGCCGGTGCTCGGCGTGCCGCTGGACGCCGGCGCCCTCAATGGCTGGGACTCGCTCCTCTCCACGGTGATGATGCCCCCCGGGATTCCGGTGGGCACCCTGGCGGTGGGCAAGCCCGGCGCCAGGAACGCCGCCTACCTGGCGGCGCAGATCGTCGCCCTCGGCGATCCGGAGCTGGCGGAACGGCTGCGTGCCGAGCGCAAGGCCAACGCCGACCAGGTGAAGGCGAAGGACGCCGCCCTGCAGCTCCGCCTGCAGGAGGGCGAGGGGGCCTGAGTCGGAGGTGAACCGTTGGCGGCTAAGCCTGGCGCGTCGCGCCCTCGAGGCGGGTGGCATCGTCGCCGTGCCCACCGAGGGGGTGTGGGGGCTCTCCTGCGACCCCCTCGACGGCGAGGCGGTAATGCGGCTGCTGGAACTGAAGGGGCGACCGGAGGGCAAGGGGCTGATCCTGGTCGCCTCCGATCCCGAGATGATCCATCCCTGGCTGGACGACCTGCCGGCCGAGGGGTGGGAGCGGGTCACCGCGAGCTGGCCCGGGCCCGTCACCTGGCTGCTGCCGGCGAGGGAGGAGGTGCCGCACTGGGTCCGGGGCGCCAACCCCCGGCTGGCCGTCCGGGTGACCGCCCATCCGGTGATGGCGGCACTGTGCGAGGCGTGGGGTGGCGCCCTGGTCTCCACCTCCGCCAACCCGGCCGGCCGGCCGCCGGCCCTCGACGCCCTCACCGTGCGTCGCTACTTCGACGGGCGGATCGATGCCCTGCTGCCAGGGTCGCTGCAGCGACCGGGGCGGCCGAGCGAGATCCGGACTCTCGAAGGGGCCATCGTGCGTCCGGGCTGATCCCGAAGGAATCCCCCCGATGGATGAACAGCAACCCGATGTCGAGGCGGTGAAGGGCTACCTGCTGGCCCTCCAGGAGCGCATCTGCAGTGCGCTGGAGGTGGAAGACGGCATGGGACGGTTCGCCGAAGATGTCTGGGAGCGCCCCGGTGGGGGCGGCGGGCGAAGCCGGGTGCTCTCCGAGGGAGGGGTGTTCGAACAGGCAGGCATCAACTTCTCCCACGTCCACGGCGAACGTCTGCCACCGTCGGCCTCGGCACACCGCCTCGAGCTGGCCGGCCGCGGATTCCAGGCGATGGGGGTCTCGCTGGTGATCCATCCGCGCAACCCCTACGTGCCCACCTCCCACATGAACGTCCGCTTCTTCATCGCCGAAAAGGCGGGGGAGGCGCCGGTGTGGTGGTTCGGCGGGGGCTTCGACCTGACGCCCTACTACCCCTTCGAAGAGGATGTGCGCCACTGGCACCGGGTGGCGCGGGTCGCCTGCCGCCCCTTCGGCCAGGAGGTCTATCCCCGCTTCAAGAAGTGGTGCGACGACTACTTCTTCATCCGGCACCGCAACGAGCCGCGGGGGGTCGGCGGACTCTTCTTCGACGACCTCAACGAGTGGGGATTCGAGCGCAGTTTCGCCTTCATGCAGGCGGTGGGCGATGCCTATCTGGAGGCCTACCGGCCGATCGTCGCCCGTCGCAAGGAGGAGCCGTGGGGGGAGCGGGAACGGGAGTTCCAGCTCTACCGGCGGGGGCGCTACGTGGAGTTCAACCTGGTCTACGACCGCGGCACCCTGTTCGGCCTCCAGTCGGGGGGGCGCACCGAGTCGATCCTCATGTCGATGCCACCCCTGGTGCGCTGGCGCTACAACTGGCAGCCGGAGCCCGGCAGCGCCGAGGCGCGCCTCTACGAACAGTTCCTGCCGCCCCGCGACTGGCTGGCCGACGAACCGTAGAACCCCGCGGGCCCGGTAGGCCCTGTAGGCCCGCTGTAGGCCCGATAAGCGCAGCGCATCGGGCAATTCCCGCGCAGCGGGAACAGAGCGCATCAGGCAATTTCCTGGTGACGCCGGTCCCCCGGCGTCGCCCTTGGCGGGCGACGCTCCCGCGTCGCACGAATCCGGCGCCACGTTGTTGCCGCCTGTGGTGGCAATTGCCGGATGCGCCGCGGGGCGGCTTATCCGGCCTACGGGAAACGGTGGATGTGCCGGCCGGATTTCCCTCCCAACCCCCCCGACACCTGTAGGCC
>JALTLT010000134.1 GCA_027001815.1 Gammaproteobacteria bacterium
TTTATGCTCCACGCTTCCTCCCCACGGTCGGTCACCCTCCCGCAGTTGCGCTTCGCTTCACTCGCCGTGACCAGCTCGTGGCGGGACTTCCACCCGCAGGGGTGCGCCCATGCTGGGCGCACGACAGAAAAGAGGGGCCTTGCGGCCCCTCTGTGTCGTATCTCTTGCGATCCGAAGGATCAGCCGGCGAAGTTCCTCGCCACGAAATCCCAGTTGACCAGGTTCCAGAACGCCTCGAGATACTTGGGGCGGGCGTTGCGGTAGTCGATGTAGTAGGCGTGCTCCCAGACGTCGGCGGTGAGCAGGGGAGTGTCACCATCGGTCATCGGGTTGCCGGCACCGGAGGTGTTGACGATGGCCAGCGAGCCGTCCCCCCTCTTCACCAGCCAGGTCCAGCCGCAGCCGAAGTTGGTGGCGGCGGAGGTGGAGAACTTCTCCTTGAAGTCGGCGAAGGAACCGAACGCCTTGTCGATGGCGGCCGCCAGGTCACCGGAGGGCTCGCCGCCGGCGTTGGGCGCCATGCAGTTCCAGTAGAAGGTGTGGTTCCAGATCTGCGCGGCGTTGTTGAAGATGCCGCCGCTGGACTTGAGGACGATCTCCTCCAGGGACATGCTCTCGAACTCGGTGCCGGGGATCAGCTTGTTGAGGTTGGCCACGTAGGTGGCGTGGTGCTTGCCGTGATGGAACTCCAAGGTCTCGGCGGAGATATAGGGTTCCAGGGCATTCTTTTCGTAGGGCAGATCGGGCAGCTTGTGTTCCATGATTAACCTCTGTAACTCCAGTGTGTTGCGTTGTTTTTCTAAAGGTGCACCCAAGGTGATGCACCGCGAATAACTGACTAAGTTACTCTATTATAGCAGCATGTGCCGCGAGACTGAACCTCGCGTCACTGCTGCCACCACCCTGGAGAGAGAGGGGAGGGTCGTCGAAGAGAAGGATCTCGCCGTTGTCGAACTGGAGCGAGGGCATCTCCTCGTCGGGCAAGCCGCCGAGGAGGGCCTGGAAGACGCGCAGTGTCTCCTCGTGTGCCACCACCGCCACCGGCCACGGCGGCGGCAGATGGCGCAGTTCGTCGATGAAAGGGGCCACCCGCCCCTTGTAGTCGAGCAGCGACTCCGCACCGTCCACCCGCCCACGAAGACGGTCATGGGCGATGGCTGCGAAATACTCCTCCACCGGTCGTCCGTCGAAACCGGTACGGATGTCGTTCAGCCTGGCATCGGGCACCACCCCCGTGCCACAGGCACGGGCGATGATGGCGGCCGTCTCCATGGCGCGGGGAAGGCGCGAGGAGTAGACGATGCCGATCCCGCTGTCTGCAAGCCGGCGGGCCGCCGCCACCGCCTGCGCCCGCCCCTTTTCGGTGAGATGGACGGGGCGGTGCGGGTCATCGTTGCAGAGCCCTCGCAGGTTGTACTCCGACTCGCCGTGGCGGATGACGAAAAGCCTCATGCACTGTTCCTCGCGATCGATGACTGGATGGGAGCGGCGTATTGTCCCGGTTCGAGCGGCGAGAGGAAAGGCCCACCACGACCGGAGACTCCGTTCGCCTTCATATCCTGCAATATCGTCCGGATCGATCGATGGCTGAAACATTTCCGGTTCCTCCCTTGGTGTGCGAGGAAGGCGACACACGATCGCCAACCCTGGAACCATCATGCTCCCGGGGCAGGGCAGGGCGCAGCGGGGAATGACACATCACGCCGGCCAATATTGTCGATCCGGCAAGTAAATTTCTTGGGAGACTCTGAACAATTCATCCCTGAATTGTCAGAGTACCGGAGCCGAAAAGCGCGGTTTTCGGCTCCTTTGCACTTTCAGCCCATCTGACCGGACCCATGGCCTCTTGCCCGGTCCTGTCAGGATGTTGAAAAAGGTCGTCCTGACCTTTTTCGACGCCGGAAGCCGAAACGCGATTTCCGGCTTCCTCCTTCCTCACGTTTTCAATGAGGCTGGCAGCCTGTCGGACTTTGACAGGCCGTCGGGTTCTGGTGCTTTCCGCGGGGCCCCGAGAGGCGGGAAGGCCCTCCCGGGGGACGCCGTGAACCCTTTTCGGCTGTGCTGTCCTGCTTCGCCGAAAAGGCCGGCCCCAATGAAAACGGCGGTGCATCCCTGCACCGCGGCACAGGCTGCCGAAAAACGGTGTTTTTCAACAGCCTGCTATTCGCCCGTCACCGCCGCCAGATCTTCCAGGCTCGGTGGAACCGATACCCGCAGGGGAATCTCGAGCCAGAGTTCGAGAGGCCAGATGTCGGGCTCGCCGCGACGCCAGGCGTCCAGCACCCAGATCGCCTGGTCGGGCCGGGCCAGGACCGTGTCGAGGGGGATGCGCCGCTCATCGAAGACCACCACCGCATGGTGCTCGTGCAGGGTACCGCGGTTGATCACGATCCCTACCGCGCGCCAGCCCACCCGCCGCACCGTCGGCAGCACACCGAGATAGACGCGGCGCTGCCACTGGTAACACAACCCCCGGTTGGCCCCTCCCACGGTGTTGATCCAGAGATTGCCCATCCAGCCGTTGTGCCAGTGCAGATCGGGCTCTTCACGGATCGCTTCCACCGTCTCGCGAAAGGCGGAGGCGATCTCCGCGAGGGGCGAGGGAGGTCTCTCGAGAGGGGGTGGCGGAGTGACACAGCCGCCGAGAAGAAGCGCGGCGGCGAGCAACAGGCTGTAAGGCCGGAGATCCATCATCGATCACCCGACGCTGCGCACGACTCCGCCGCGGCGGGGGTCTCCGGCACCGTCGAGCCGGTCGCCTCTCCGCAGCACGCAGTGAACCCCCCCGAAGTAGAGATTGCGGTCGGGCCAGATGCGGGCATTGCCGAGACGGCCGGCAACGGCGCGAACCACATGGGAGTCGAATCCTCCCTCGATGTTGAGCTGCTCCTCCTCGTAGTGGAGGCGTGGTCGATCCACCGCTTCCCGCAGGCTGGCGTCGTGGTCGACCAGGTGGCTGACGACCTGCAGGATTGCGCTGCGCAGGCGGTTGGAGCCACCCGATCCGAGGACCACCTGCCCCCCGTCCGCAAGGTGGAGGAGGGTGGGCGCCATCATGGAACTGATGCGACTGCCCGGACTCCAGCGGTGGAAACCGGCGGGGTTGAGATCCTGCTCACCGAGCATGTTGTTGGGCATCACCCCGCTGCCGGGGATCAGGTGGCCACACCCCTCCCCGTTGCTCACCGTCAGGGCGGCCAGGTTGCCCTCACCGTCGGCCACACTGATGTGGGTGGTGCCGCGATCGAAGCGCAGCCGGCGCGCCAGCGCGGTCAGCTTGGGGGGTGACAGCAGGTACTGGGGCTCCCGCAGGCGGCCGCTGGAATCGGAATGGGCCCTTCGACTCTCGTTGACCAGGCGCATCACCCGGGCGAGCCGCTCGATCTGCTCCCGGCTGCCGAACGGGGGCATGTCGCCGGCCTGCTCCAGGAGACCGAGGGCGAAGGCGATGAGAATGCCGCCGGAGGAGGGGGGTGGATTGGTGATCACCTGCCGGCCACGGTAGCTGAACTCCAGGGGATCGCGTCGGATCACCCGGTAGCTCCTGAGATCCTCCTCGCCCAGATGGCCACCTTCGGTACAGAGTTCGACGAGACGGCGACCCAGCTCACCCTCGTGGAAGAGACGCGGTCCCTCCCGCCCGAGAGCCTCGAGGGTGTCGGCCAGCTCCGGCTGACGATGCAGGTCCCCCGCGGCGAGGCGGCCCTCCGCATGGCTTCCGCCGTAGATCCTTCGCACTTCCGGGGAGAGCCGGTAGATGGGATTCACCACCTCGAAGATGTAGGCCTGAAAAGGATTGACGACAACCCCTTGCCGGGCCAGTTCCACTGCCGGCTCCGCCAGCTCCCGCAGGGACATGCGGCAGAGATCGCCCGCGATGGCCGCCATTCCGGCAATGGCGCCAGGCGTCGCGATGGAGCCACGCCCCACATGGAACTCCTGCTGGACGGTGCCGAAGTTGGCGACGATGGGATGGAAATCGAGTTCCCCCTCCATGCGCCGGTGAAGGGGAGTGCGGGCGAAGAAGTCGTAGAGACGCCGGGAACCGTCGGCCAGTTCGGCGAGAAGAAACCCCCCGCCCCCCAGCGAGGCGAGCACCGGTTCCGCGACACAGGCGGCGAAATGGCCCGCCACCACAGCGTCGAAGGCGTTGCCGCCGGCGGCGAGAACCTCCCTCGCCACCTCTGCCGTCGCCTCGTGACCGGCGGCCACCACCCCCTTTCGCTTCAAGGCGGGTGACTCACGAATCCTTCAGCCGCACCGCCAGGACGTCGGTGGTGGCGTAATGGAGCACACCGTTGGCGGTGGAGCCCAGCAGGCGACGGATGCCGTGCCGCCCATGGGAGCCGATGACAATGAGGTCGGCCCCCTGTTCATCGGCGATGCGGGTGATCTCGTACTTGGGGGTGCCGATGGTCACCATCTGGGTGGCCTCGCCGGCCCCCAGTTCCTGGACGAAACGCCTGAGTGAACCGCGCCCCGCCTCCAGCAGGACACTCTCGTCCTCCATCCAGTCGGGCGTGGTGATGGGCTCGTAGGCCAGATCCAGGGGCGGGAGATACTCCACCACGTGGAGGAAGATCAGCCCGGCGCCGTAGCGACCGGCGAGATCGAGGGCACGCACCCCCACCTGGTGTGCCGCACCGGAAAAGTCCACCGCAACCAGGATCTTCCGATAGGTCGTCATTTCGATCTCGTCTCCTCCTCGTGGGCGGAAAAAGGGAAGGGGAGGTGCTATGCTTGTCGCCTTTCCGCGACCAATCGCGAACCATTTTCATTTCGCCCGGAGAACCTCTCCCATCGAACCCCCCGGGAACAGAGATGCAGAGCACCATGCCCAAGACCGATCATAAGCCCAAAACCATCTATCTCAAAGACTACACTCCGCCGGCCCACCGGGTGGAGCGCATCGATCTGGAGTTCGACCTGGACGAAGAGGCAACGCGCGTCTTCTCCCGCCTCGAGGTCGTGCGAAACGGGGCGGGAGATCCCCCCCTGGAGCTGTTCGGGGCCGGACTGGAGACCCTCTCCCTGGTGCTGGACGGCCGACCGCTCTCCGATCGCGACTACCGCGTCGAGGGTGAGCGGCTGGTCGTCTCCCGGGTTCCCCGGCGTTTCACCCTCGAGGTGGAGACGCGCATCGCCCCGGCTGCCAACACCTCTCTGGAGGGGCTCTACCTCTCGGGCGGAAACTTCTGCACCCAGTGCGAGGCGGAGGGGTTCCGCAAGATCACCTGGTTCCCGGACCGTCCCGACGTGATGGCCCGCTACACCACCACCCTGCGGGCCGACCGCAACCGCTACCCGGTGCTGCTCTCCAACGGCAACCGGGTGGCCGGCGGCGAGCTGGAGGACGGCCGCCACTGGGCGCGCTGGGAGGATCCGTTCCCCAAGCCCAGTTATCTCTTCGCCCTGGTGGCCGGCGATCTGGCCTGCATCGAGGATCGCTTCGTCACCCGCGGCGGCCGGGAGGTGGCCCTGCGCATCTACGTGGAGCACGAGAACCGCGACCGCTGCGCCCACGCCATGGAGTCGCTCAAGAAGGCGATGCGCTGGGACGAGGAGCGGTTCGGTCTGGAATACGACCTGGACATCTACATGATCGTGGCGGTCAACGACTTCAACATGGGGGCGATGGAGAACAAGGGACTCAACCTCTTCAACTCGCGCTACGTGCTGGCCAGCCCCGAAACCGCCACCGATGCCGATTACCAGGGTATCGAGGGGGTGATCGCCCACGAGTACTTCCACAACTGGACCGGCAACCGGGTCACCTGCCGCGACTGGTTCCAGCTCAGCCTCAAGGAGGGGCTCACCGTCTACCGCGACCAGGAGTTCAGCGCGGACCAGGGCTCCCGCGCGGTGAAGCGGATCCAGGATGTGCGCATGCTGCGCAGCCGCCAGTTTCCCGAGGACGCCGGGCCCATGGCCCATCCGGTGCGGCCAGAGTCGTTCGTCGAGATCTCCAACTTCTACACCGCCACCGTCTACGAGAAGGGCGCCGAGGTGGTGCGCATGTACGAGACCTTGCTGGGGCGCGAGGGCTTCCGCCGCGGCATGGACCTCTACTTCGAGCGACACGACGGCCAGGCAGTCACCACCGACGACTTCCGCGCCGCCATGGCCGACGCCAACGGCGCGGACCTGGATCAGTTCCGGCGCTGGTACGAACAGCCCGGCACGCCCGAGCTGGAGGTGGAGGGCCATTACGACGCCGCTGCCCGCAGCTACACCCTCCAGGTGAGCCAGCGCAACCCGCGGGCCGGTGACGACGCGCCCCCGCTGCTGATCCCCCTGGCGATGGCCCTGCTGGACCGCCAGGGGAGGGAGATCCCGTTGCGGCTGGCGGACGGC
>JALTLT010000135.1:0-220 GCA_027001815.1 Gammaproteobacteria bacterium
CCGGGGTGGCGGAACTGGTAGACGCAGCGGACTCAAAATCCGCCGGGCTTGCGCCCATGAGAGTTCGAGTCTCTCCCTCGGCACCACTTCCCGGGAAACCGGCCGACGAGGCGCCTCGTGGCCGACCCGCCCCCTCCGTATCGACGCTTCCCCGGATAAGGAAAGAGCGCGTCTTTCGACACCCCCCTTCAGCGACCGTAGAGCCGGGCCAGCCCCGCCA
>JALTLT010000135.1:230-21733 GCA_027001815.1 Gammaproteobacteria bacterium
CTCGGTGTTGCGGCGCTTGCCAAGGGAACAACCCTTGCCTGCGCACCGCGCCTTGATCCGACGCAAATCCAAAGCGCTGAATATAATGTAAACCCTTGCCGGGTTAATAACTTCGCTCCAGCCCATGCCGGGGTGGCGGAACTGGTAGACGCAGCGGACTCAAAATCCGCCGGGCTTGCGCCCATGAGAGTTCGAGTCTCTCCCTCGGCACCACTTCCCGGGAAACCGGCCGACGAGGCGCCTCGTGGCCGACCGCCCCCTCCGTATCGACGCTTCCCCGGATAAGGAAAGAGCGCGTCTTTCGACACCCCCCTTCAGCGACCGTAGAGCCGGGCCAGCCCCGCCATCCGCCCGGGCAGATCCCCCGGCAGCCAGGACCACTCCATCCGCCATCGCCAGTTGCCCTCCACCGTACCCGGCACATTCATGCGGTGGTCGCCATCCAGCGCCAGCCAGTCCTGCATCGGCACGATGGCGAGCCGCGCCACCGAGCCGAGCGCCGCCCGGATCATCGGCCAGGGCATCGGTTCACCGGGATATCCCAGGTACTCCTGCACCCGCCCCCGCCTCGCCTCGTCGAGAGAACGGTACCAGCCGAGGGTGGTGTCGTTGTCATGGGTCCCCGTGTAGACGACGAAACATGGCTCATGGTTGTGGGGCAGATAGGGATTGGCAGCGTCGGAGTCGAAAGCGAACTGCAGGATCTTCATGCCGGGCAGGCGATAGCGACGCCGCAGCGACTCCACCTCCGGCGTGATGATGCCCAGATCCTCCGCCACCAGCGGCAGGGGATCGTAACTCTCGTGCAGAGTGTCGAAAAGGGCCTCGCCGGGCGCCTTGCGCCACTCCCCCGACCGGGCGTCGGGGGCATCGGCAGGGATCGCCCAGCAGGACTCGAAACCGCGGAAGTGGTCGATTCTCACCAGATCGAAGAGTTCGAGCTGGCGGCGGATCCGCTCCACCCACCAGCGGAAATCGTCCGCCTCGTGACGCTCCCAGCGGTAGAGAGGATTGCCCCACCGCTGCCCCGTCTCCGAAAAGGCATCGGGGGGGACACCGGCGACGAAACGGGGGTGACCCCTCGGGTCGAGATCGAAGTAGTCGCGCCCCGCCCACACCTCGGCGCTGTCGTGGGCGACGAAGATGGGCAGGTCGCCGAACAGCAGGATCCCCCTGACCGCCGCGTAGTCGCGAATGGTCCGCCACTGTACATCGAACAGGAACTGCTCCCAGGCGATCGCCTCGAGCAGTTCACTGTAACGGTCGCTCACTTCCGTCAGGGCCGATGGGTGCCGGTCCCGCAGCGGCTCCGGCCACTCCCACCAGGGACGTCCTCCCTGCAGATCCCGAAGCAGGCGGAACAGGGCGTAGTCTTCCAGCCAGTGGGCCTGCAGGGCGTAGAAGGCATGGAAACGCCCCAGCCGCTCCTCGTCCCCCCGCAGGGTGGTTAGGTGTGCCGCACAGACACGGCTGGCCCGGCCGTCCCGCCACAGCGCCTGCTCGGCCGCCCCCAACAGCGGAAGCCAGCCCCACTCGGTGAGCAGTCGATGGTTGAGAAGACGGGGTTCGCCGGCGAACGAGGAGAGACACTGGTAGGGGGAGCGATCCTCGTGGGTGGGGCCGAGGGGGAGCACCTGCCATACCTGCTGCCGCCCCTCCGCCAGAAACTCCAGGAACCGCGGCGCGTCGCCCAGATCCCCGCAGGGCAGTGACGTGGGGTGCAACAGTACTCCGCAGCGCCGCTCCGCAAGGGGATCGGGACGCCTTGCCTCACCCGCCACCGGCTCCTCCATGGGCTCAACCGGCCGTCGTCGGCGGTGTGCCGGCGCGCATCACCCCCCCCAATTCCGGCGTACCTCCACCGTGGGAGAAGGCGTGTGCCAGATATTCCGGGGGCTCCTCCCCCAGCAGGCGGTAGAGATTGACGAGCTGGAGGCGATAGAGGCGATCGAAATCGGCCACCGACTCGGCGGGGTTGTCGTCGCCGAACCACCAGAACCAGTCGGAGCCCTCGCAGATGGCCAGTTGACGCTCGATCGCCTCCCGCCGCTCGTCCCCCTCCGGAAGCCCCTCCAGCACCAGATCCGCCACCCGCTTGCCTTCCGCCAGCATGCACCAGGCGCGGTTCTTGTCGGCGTGGCCGATCCAGGTGGTGAAGGTGCCGTAGACCCAGCTACCCGCCACCAGCCGCGACAGGCGGCCCGTCTCCCCCGCCTCTTGCAGAACGCCGCTGAAGGTGGTGAGGTGGATTCGGGGATGTTCCGCCAGGCGCGAATAGAGGGCGTGCAGGAAGAAGTAGCCGTTGTGGGGGTAGTACTCCCAGGCATTCTCGCCATCGAGGATGATGGAGACCACCGGCGCCTCCCCCTCCTCGCAAGCCAGGTCGATCTGTTCCAGATGGTGGATCAGGTTGGCCACTGCGTCATCGGCGTTCCAGTCGGAGTAGGTGAAACCGATCAGGTCCGAGAGACCGTCGTCGCGGAAGAAACAGCGCAGGGGGAGTTCGCCCACCTGCCAGGAGCGGTGAAGACACGCCGGGCGATCCGCTTCCCCCGCAGCACGCAGCGAGTTGTGCAGCACGGCCGCACCGGTGGCGGCCCAGCGGAAACCGGCCTCGGAGAGGAGTGCCAGGGTGTGGTCGCAAACCCCTCCCTCCGCCGGCCAGCAACCCTCCGGGCGCATGCCGAAGTGGCGCTCGAACACCTCGATGCCACGCTGGATGTGCCAGCGCGCCCGCGCCTCCCCGCCGGGATAGTGGACCACCTCCGGCAGTGGCAGGTCCGGCACCGCCTGCCGGGCGCTCTCCATGTCCAGAAGCAGGGGCAGGATGGGATGGGCGTAGGGGGTCACGGAGAGTTCCACCCGGCCGGCCTCCGCCAGCGCCCGGTAGCGGCCGGCGATACCGGAGATGAGGCGCAGGATGCACTGCAGCATCAGGCTCCGGTCGTGGATGGTGAACTCGCCCCCTCGGGCGATGAGCTGCTGCAGCCACTCCTCGCGGGCGCGCACCGTCTCCCCCATCCAGGCGATGTGGTACCAGACCACCAGGTCGGTGAAGAAACGGTCCCCGATATAGACCACCTGATGGGGGTTCTCGAGCAGCCAGCGACCCAGCTCCGCCAGTCGGCGGAAGGGGGGGTGAGGGTCGATCATGCGTCCCTGGTTGGCCCGCAGGCAGGCCCGGATCAGCTCCAGCCGCCCTTCCGGATCACACGGAGGAACGGGACTGGCCAGGGCGTTGAGGAGGGGATCGCGGATCGCCTCGCCCCGCTCCAGGAACCCTTCCAGTTGCGCCGCGTAGTCGTCGAGCTGCTCCAGCAGGGTGGGGGTGAAGTTGACCACTGCCCGCGCCGCCGGCACCTCCTCCAGGTGGGCGGCCATGTCCACGTAGTCCTTGATGGCGTGAAGATAGGTCCAGGGGAGCTGGTAGTGGCCGGCCAGCGGCTCGCGATACTCCGGCTGGTGCATGTGCCAGCAGAGCACCACCCGCAGTGGCGGCCGGGATTCAGCGGACATAGTGCAGATCCTGTCCCAGCATCTCGGGCGTGACCAGCACCACGCCACGGGGTGAGAGGAAGAAGCGGCGCGCATCCTCCTCCGGATCGACGCCGATCTGCATGCCGTCGGGAATCCTGCACCCCTTGTCGATGATCGCCTTGTGGACCTTGCAGCGGCGGCCGATGGTCACCTCCGGCAGCACCACGGACTCGGTCACCTCGCTCCACGACTCCACCCGCACATTGGAGAAGAGCAGCGACTTCTTGATACAGGCACCGGATATGACACAGCCTCCCGAGACCATGGAGTCCACCGCCATCCCCCGCCGCTCCTCGTCGTCGAAGACGAACTTGGCCGGCGGCGCCTGCTCCTGGTAGGTCCAGATGGGCCAGTCCACGTCGTAGAGATTGAGTTCCGGAGTGACGCCGATCAGCTCCAGATTGGCCTCCCAGAAGGCATCCACCGTCCCCACGTCGCGCCAGTAGGCCTGCTCCCCGCTCTGGGGATCGCGGAACGGATAGGCATGCACCTGGTAGCGGGAGATGACGCTCGGAATGATGTCGTTGCCGAAATCGTGGCTGGAGTCCCGGTTGTCGGCGTCCTTGATGAGCTGTTCGAAGAGGAAACCGTGGTTGAAGACATAGATGCCCATGGAGGCCAGTGCCCGGTCGGGACGACCCGGCACCGGCTGCGGTTCGTCCGGCTTCTCCTGGAAGTCGACGATCCGCCAGCGGTCGTCCACCGACATCACACCGAAGCTGCGCGCCGTCTCCAGCGGCACCTCGATGCAGCCCACCGTCATGTCGGCGTTGCTCTCCACGTGACGGGCGATCAGCGCCCCGTAGTCCATCTTGTAGATGTGGTCACCGGCGAGGATCAGTACGTAGTCCGGGTTGTGACTGCGGATGATATCCAGATTCTGGTAGACCGCATCCGCCGTCCCCAGGTACCAGGAGGCGGCGATCCGCTGCTGGGCCGGCAGCAGCTCCACGAATTCGCCGAACTCGCCGCGCAGGAAGCTCCAGCCTCGCTGGATGTGCTGGATCAGCGAGTGGGACTTGTACTGGGTGAGCACCCCGATCTGCCGGATGCCGGAATTGACACAGTTGGAGAGGGCGAAGTCGATGATCCGGAACTTGCCTCCGAACGGCACCGCCGGCTTGACCCGCCAGCGGGTGAGATCCTTGAGACGGGTGCCCCGCCCGCCGGCAAGGATCAGTGCCAGGGTACTGCGGGTGAGGAGACTGACGAAGCGTGGGGAATTGGGTACCGACATCGTGACTGGCACACTCCCTGGTCTGAAAGATCCGTGGTCGCAGCGCTGTCATGCTCACGGCGCCTGAGCTTCAGATTACAGCATCCGACCTCATCCCACCAGCGCCGAAGCGGACCATTTCACCACCTGTTGCAACCCGCCGCTCCCCGCGCCGCCCGGATCGCGCGGCGGGGGCTGCCGCCGGCCCCCCGGATGTGACACAATCCCCCCCCGGGGGGCGATCCCGTACGGCCCGAAACCCTTCCGCAAACCGACGTCACGGAAAGAGAACCGGCATGGAACCAGCACCCCTCTCCTTCGCAGGGGAGATCCGACGCCTCGAAGAGGCACGCCATCACGATCCCTTCGCCCTGCTCGGCCCCCACACCGACGGGGAGGGGACGGTGGTGCGCGTCTGGCTGCCCGACGCCACCTGTGCCCGCCTGCTGCCTCTCGACGAGGAGATGCAGCGGTTCGACGAGAGCGCCCTCTTCGTCTGGCACGGAGATCGCGACCGACTCCCCCGCCACTACCGGATCCGCTGGTGGGACGGCGACGGTGTCCGCCACGAGCACCACGACCCCTACGCCTTCCCCGCCCAGCTCGGCGACTTCGACCTGCACCTCTTCGGGGAGGGGAGTCACCGCCAGGCGTGGCGCTTCCTCGGCGCCCACCTGCGGGAGGTGGAGGGGGTCACCGGCACCCTCTTCGCCGTCTGGGCGCCCAACGCCGAGCGGGTCAGCGTGGTGGGGGATTTCAACCGCTGGGACGGGCGCCGCCACCCCATGCGATCCCGCGGGAGCAGTGGCGTCTGGGAACTCTTCATCCCCGGAGTGGGAGCCGGCGCCCTCTACAAGTTCGAGATCCGCAGCCGCCTCGACGGCTCCCTCCACCTCAAGAGCGACCCCTACGGCCGCGGCTTCGAACTGCGGCCGGCCACCGCGGCGTGGGTGGTCGGACCCTCCGACCACACCTGGGAAGACGGCCACTGGATGGCCGAGCGCGAGGGACTCGACTGGCAGCACGCCGCCATCTCCTGCTACGAGGTCCACCTCGGTTCCTGGCAGCGGGACGAGCGTGGCCACTTCCTCGACTACCGGGAACTGGCCCGCCGCCTGGTGGATTTCGTCCGTGACAACGGCTATACCCACATCGAGCTGCTGCCCATCACCGAACACCCCCTGGACGCCTCCTGGGGCTACCAGACCACCGGCTTCTTCGCCCCCACCAGCCGGTTCGGCTCCCCCGACGACTTCCGCTGGTTCGTCGACCACTGTCACCAGAACGGCATCGGCGTGATCCTCGACTGGGTGCCGGGCCATTTCCCCCGCGACGCCCACGGGCTGATGCGCTTCGACGGCACCGCCCTCTATGAACACGAGGACCCCCGCCGCGGCGAGCATCGCGACTGGGGCACCCTGATCTTCAACTACGGCCGCAACGAGGTGCGCAGCTTTCTCCTCTCCAGCGCCCTCTACTGGCTGCAGGAGTTCCACCTGGACGGGCTGCGGGTGGATGCGGTCGCCTCCATGCTCTACCTGGACTACTCCCGCGGTCCCGGCGAGTGGGTGCCCAACATCCACGGCGGGCGCGAGAACCTGGAGGCGATCGATTTCCTGCGCGAGCTGAACCGGGTGACCCACGGCGACTGTCCCGGCAGCGTCACCATCGCCGAGGAGTCGACCGCCTGGCCGCAGGTGACCCGCCCCACCTGGGTGGGCGGGCTCGGCTTCAGTATGAAATGGAACATGGGCTGGATGCACGACACCCTGGAGTACATGGCCCAGGACCCCATCTACCGCCACTACCACCACGACCGGCTCACCTTCGGCCTGATGTACGCCTTCTCGGAGAACTTCCTGCTCCCCTTCTCCCACGACGAGGTGGTGCACGGCAAGGGTTCGATGATCAACAAGATGCCGGGCGACGCCTGGCGGCGCTTCGCCAATCTCCGCCTCCTCTACACCTACATGTTCACCTACCCGGGAAAGAAGCTGCTCTTCATGGGCAACGACTTCGCCCAGTACCGGGAGTGGAACTACGACGGCGGGCTCGACTGGGGGGTGCTGGAGCAGCCGGAGCATCGGGGGCTGCTCGGCCTGGTGCGCGACCTCAACCACCTCTACCGGCAGGAGCGGTCGCTCCACCACGACGATTTCACCGCCGACGGTTTCCAGTGGATCGACTGCCACGACGCGGCCCAGTCGGTACTCAGCTTCATCCGCCGCGGGGCCGGCGAGGAGATGGTGGTGGTGCTCAACTTCACCCCGGTACCGCGCCACGGCTACCGCATCGGCGTGCCGCGACCCGGCCCCTGGCGGGAGGTGTTCAACTCCGATTCCCGCTTCTACGGCGGCAGCGACACGGGCAACGGCGGACTGCTCGCCGCCGAGGAGCGGCCGTGGATGGACCAGCCCGCCTCGCTGAGCCTCACCCTGCCGCCACTGGCCGGCATCGTCCTGAAACCGGGATGAGCCGGCACCGCCGTCCGGCGGTCACTCCACCGAGACGAAGTCGATGCTGATCCGGTTGCCGGCCACCGGGCGGAACCGCTCGTCGGCGAAGCGCCGGTGGAGGGGGTGGTCCCGGTAGCTGTCGATCACCGCCGGGTGGCAGAACTCCACCACCCAGCAGTAGCGGTAGGCCGCATCGCCCTGCACCGCCCGGCCGGTGACCACCCGCAGCACGCCGGGGATGGTGGAGAGCACCCGGCGCCCCTCCTCCATCATCGACTCCACGCCCGCCTCGTCGAGCCCCTCGATGTTGTAGTAGATGAGGTGCTCCACCGGCGCCCAGGGGGTGCACGCCTCCAGCACCTCGCCGGCGCGGCCGGCGCCGCCCCATAGACGGATGCAGCGCTCGGTCTCGGCGGCCACCGCCTCGGCGACCCCCGCCACGCGGGCGGTGTAGCCGCCGCTGCCGTTCTCACCGATCCGCCGGCCGGCGGCGTCGGCCAGCGCGGTATAGTAGTTGATCTTGGCCACCCCCCGCTCGATGAGGGCGAGGAACTGTTCGTCGGAGAGGCCGGTGCCGCCGTGGATCACCAGCGGCAGACCGAGCGCCTCGTTCACCTCCGCCAGACGGTCCAGGTCGAGCCGCGGTTCGCCCTTCATGCGACCGTGGACGGTGCCGACGGAGACGGCGAGGAAGTCGACGCCGGTCTGCTCCACATAGCGCCTCGCCTCCTCGGCGGTGGTGTAGACCACCTCGCCGGGATGGCGCTCCGCATCCTCCCCCTCGACCCCCGGCACGTAGCCCAGCTCTCCCTCCACCGGCACGCCGCAGCCGCGTGCCATCTCCACCACCTCGCGGGTGCGCGCCACGTTCTCCTCGAAGGGGTGGTGGGAGGCATCCACCATCACCCCGTTGCAGCCGAGATTGATGCCGCGCACCGCGCTCTCCAGGCTGGCGCCGTGGTCGAGATGGATGGCCACCGGCACCGCAGCACGCCGGGCGGCGGCGACCACCGCCGGCATCAGGATGTCGAAATCGAAATAGTCGAAGTGGGACTCGGCGAGGCTGAGGATCACCGGTGCCTCGCACCTCTCCGCCGCCTGCAGGATCCCCTGCAGGAAGTCGAGACTCACCAGGTCGAAAGCCCCGACGCAGTAGCGGTTGGCGTAGGCGTGGGCCAGCATCTGCTTCATGTTCACCAGGGGCATGGATCTTCTCCTCCTCGACGGGCGTCGTGCCGCCAGATACGGACGGCTGCGCATTGTACCAGCGACGGCGGCGCCGGCCCATCAGATGGCGGTTGCGGGATCCTCAGTCTGCGCCTGCGAGGCGATCGAGCAGCTCGATCCAGTGGTGGACCGGGCGGCCCAGTCCCTCCTCCAGGTGGAGCTGGCAGCCGATGTTGGCGGTGGCGTAGAGGTCGGGCCCCTCCGCCGAGAGGGCATCGCAGCGACGCCGCTGCAGCTCTCGCGAGAGTTCCGGCTGGAGGAGGGAGTAGGTGCCCGCCGAGCCGCAGCAGAGATGGGCGTCGGCCACCGGCACCGTCCGGTAACCCACCCGCTCCAGCAGCCGCTCCACCCGGCCCGCCAGGCCCTGCCCGTGCCGCAGGGTGCAGGGGGCGTGGAAGGCGACCCGTTCTCCGGCGGCCCGTCCCAGGGGGGCCAGGTCGAGCGACTCCAGGAGCTCCAGAGGGTCGCGGGCGAGCGTCGCCACCTGGCGCCCCCGTTCCGCCCAGCGGGGATCGCCGGCCAGCAGCTCGCCATACTCCTTCACCTGCAGTCCGCAGGCGCTGGCGGCGACCACGATCGCCTCGGCGCCCGCCTCCACCTCCGGCCACCACGCCTCCAGGTTGCGGATCATCCGCCGCCGCGCCTCCTCCTCCGCCTGCAGGTGCTGCTCCACGGCGCCGCAGCATCCCTGGCCCTCCGGGCGCACCACCGTGATACCGAGCCGGTCGAGCACCCGGGCGAGCGCCGCGTTGGTGTCGCCCCGCAGCGCCTTCTGGGCGCACCCCTCCAGCAGGATCACCTGCCGCGACCGGCCGGCGGCGGGCCAGTCACGCGCCCCCCTCACACTCGGCACCCGGCGCCTCAGCGGGGTCGGCAGCAACGGCCGTGCCCATCCGGCCAGCCGCGCCAGGGGACCGAACAGTCCCGCCTCCGGCAGCAGGCGGCGCAGGGCGGCCCGCACCAGCCGCTCCCGCGTGCCACGCGGCACCCTCGCCTCCACCACCGACCGGCCGATCTCCAGCAGCCGGTGATAGCCGACGCCGGAGGGGCAGGTGGTCTCGCAGGAGCGGCAGGTGAGGCAGCGGTCGAGATGGTGGCGGGTGCGCTCGGAGACGCTCTGCCCCTCCAGCATCGCCTTGATCAGGTAGATGCGCCCGCGTGGCCCGTCCAGCTCGTCGCCGGTGAGCTGGTAGGTGGGGCAGGTGGCGGTACAGAATCCGCAGTGGACACAGGCGCGCAGGATCCGCTCCGCCTCTTCCAGGCGGCGCTCGTCGAGCAGGGAGGCGTCGAGTCGGGTCTGCATCAGCGCAACGGAAAGAGCTTGCCGGGGTTGAGGATGCCGGAGGGATCAAAGGCGCGCGCCACCAACCGGTGGAGGTTGAGCAGGGGGCGCGGCAGGGGCTGGAAGGGCGCCACCCCCTCAACCGCCTCGCCTCTCCAGAGGGTGGCGTGCCCCCCCGTCGCGGCGGCCGCGGCCTGCACCCGCTCCGCCGGGGCGGTAGTGCGCAGCCAGCGCAGGGCGCCACCCCACTCCACCAGCCACACCCCCTCCAGTCGCGGCAAGGGGGCGGTGGAAGGGAGCGAGAGGCGCCAGAGACGCCCCTCCCCCTCGCTGAAGAAGGGGAGACGCTGCTCGCGCAGCGCCTCCCAGAAACGCTCCCCCCCCACCAGTGGTTCACCACCCAGGCGGCATCGGGCCGCCTCCACCGCGGTGGGGGTCCCTTCCAGCCGCAGATGGAGCCTCCCCTGGTGATGGCAGGTGGCGGTGAGCGGCAGCGGCTGGCCCGCCCAGCGGTTGACGCGCTCGATCGCCTCCGCCGCATCGTCGCATCCCTGGACGAGGGTGAGGTCCGCCTCGGGGCGCGGCAGCACCTTGAGGCTCGCCTCCAGGATCACCCCCAGGGTGCCGAAGCTGCCGACCACCAGCCGCGAGACGTCGTATCCGGCCACATTCTTCATCACCGTGCCACCGAAGCGCAGCACCTCGCCCCGACCGTTGATCAGGCGCACGCCGAGGGTGAAATCGCGGGCCGCGCCGGCCCAGGGACGCCGCGGCCCCGACAGGCCGGCGGCGAGGGTGCCGCCGAGAGTCGCCCCCTCTCCGTAGCGGGGAGGCTCGAAGGGGAGCATCTGTCCCGCCTCCGCCAGCGTCGCCTCCAGCTCGCGGAGGGGTGTACCGGCCCGGGCGGTGACCACCAGTTCGCGGGGCTGGTAGTCGACGATGCCGGAGTGGCCCGCCAGCTCCAGGGGCACCCCCTCCACCTCCGGGCCGAGGAACCCCTTGGTGCCTCCGCCACGGGTCACCAGCGGCGTGCCCCGTTCGAAGGCCCCCTTCACCTCCCCCTGCAGCAGCGGAGTGAGATCGCTCACGATTCCGCCCCCCGGCTGCCCGGCGGCACCAGCAGATCTCCCCCCAGGGCGCGGTACTCGCTGCAGCGCCGCGGCCGGGGTACCGCCTTGCCCGGGTTGAGCTGTTCCCGGGGATCGAAGGCGCGGCGCAGCCGGAGGAACTGCTCCAGCTCCACCGGCTCGAACTGCACGCACATCTGGCGGATCTTCTCATGGCCCACCCCGTGCTCTCCGGTGATGGTACCGCCCACCGCCACGCTCAGTTCCAGGATCTCCGCCCCCATCGCCTCCGCCTTCTCCAGGTCGCCGGGACGGTTGGCGTCGTAGAGGATCAGGGGATGGAGGTTGCCGTCACCGGCATGGAAGACGTTGGCCACCGGCAGACCGTACCTCTCCGAGAGGCGGGCGATGCCGGTCAGCACCTCGCCGAGCCGCCGGCGGGGCACCGTGCCGTCCATGCAGTAGTAGTCGGGCGAGATGCGGCCGACCGCCGGGAAGGCGGACTTGCGGCCGGCCCAGAAGCGGAGCCTCTCAGCCTCGTCGCGGGCGGTGCGCACCTCGGTGGCGCCCGCCTCGCGCAGGATCTCCCGCACCCTCAGGATGTGCTCGGAGACCTCCTCGTTGGTGCCATCCAGCTCGCAGAGGAGGATCGCCGCCGCCTCCACCGGGTAGCCGGCCTGGCAGAACGCCTCGGCGGCCCGGATCGCCAGGCCGTCCATCATCTCCAGCCCGGCGGGGATGATCCCGGCGGCGATGATCGCCCCCACCGCATCGGCTGCCCGCACCACGTCGTCGAAGGCAGCCAGCGCCACCTGGGCCCGTTCGGGACGCGGGAGGAGGCGGACCCGCGCCTCCACCACCACCCCCAGCATCCCCTCGGAGCCGTTGAGCAGCGCCAGCAGATCGAGGCCGGGGGCGTCCAGGGCGGCGGAGCCGAGGGTGACCTGCTCCCCGTCGGCCAGCACCACCTTCGCCTCCAGCACGTTGTGCACCGTGAGGCCGTACTTGAGGCAATGGACGCCCCCCGAGTTCTCGGCGATGTTGCCGCCGATGGTGCAGGCGATCTGCGATGAGGGGTCGGGGGCGTAGTAGAGGCCGTGGGGTGCCGCCGCCTCCGAGATGGCCAGGTTGCGCACCCCCGGCTCCACCCGGGCGGTGCGCGCCAGGGGATCGATCTCCAGGATGCGGTCGAGACGGGCCAGACCCAGCAGCACCCCCTCCCGGTGGGGCAGCGCCCCGCCGGAGAGACCGGTGCCGGCACCGCGGGTCACCACCGGCACCTGCAGCCGGTGACAGAGACGCATCACCGCCCGTACCTGTTCCGCATTCTCCGGCAGCACCGCCACCCGCGGCAGCTCCCGGTAGGCGGGCAGACCGTCGCACTCATAGGGGCGCAGCGCCTCCTCGCCGGTGATCACCGCCTCGGCGGGTAGCAGGCGCCGGAGTTCGGTGATCACCGGATGGAGGCGGCCTCGCTCAGCCACCGGCCGATGCCTGTCGGGATTGGGGAGATACGCCTTTCATGAGGGCATTATACCGGCGTTCTCGCATCGAATCGTGGGACAATCCGTGGGGAATTGGCCGCCCGTCGGGCTTCGAGCGGTGGGCAGATCCTGGCGATCTCCGCGGCGGACCCGTTTCTCCGCGAGGAAGATCCACCGGACACTCATCGCTTTCCCGCTCACACCTGCCTCCCGCGGCGGGGCACCCGACGGCTCGAGATCGAAAGGCCCCCGGTGCAGGAAATGACCTATAATGGCAGCTCCCGCCGAGCCCGGATGGCGAAATTGGTAGACGCAAGGGACTTAAAATCCCTCGGGGGCGACCCCGTGCCGGTTCGAGCCCGGCTCCGGGCACCATTCCCGACCGACCATGGAGCCGTTCCTTCGACGCGTAACGCGCCAAATGGTTTGCGACCCGGGGGCGTTGGCGGCAGGGGTGAGCCGGAAAACGAGGAATGTCCGGTGGACATTCCTTCCGGCGAACGGGCTTGCCACGGATGGCAGGCCCCGGCCCTGCAAGCGGAGCAGGACCGCGCAGCGCCGCAGGCCGCCGACGAGCCCCCGGGGGTGAGGAGAGACCCTTCGTCCAGTGGACGAAGGGTCTCTCCGAACGCCCCGCCGGGGATGGCGGGGCCGGGCTTTTCGGCGAAGCAGGACAGCACAGCCGAAAAGGGTTCACGGCGTCCCCCGGAAGGGCCTTCCCCCTCTCGGGACGGAGCTGCGCGCTAGCAGGATGTTGAAAAAGGCCGTCCTGGCTTTTTCAACGCCGGAAGCCGAACATGCGATTTCCGGCTTCCTCACGTTTTCAATGACTCGCCGTCATCGAAAACGGCGGCGCATCCCTGCACCGCAGTACAGGCTGCCGAAAAACGGTGTTTTTCGGCAGCTGCTAGATCAAGGCCAGACATCCCGCCACCAACCGGACAGGATCATGAACGAGAGACCCGACAACCCCACGCCCTACGAAGCGATCGGCGGCGAGGCTGGCCTGCGCCGGCTGGTCCACCACTTCTACCGGATCATGGACGAGGCCCCGGAGGCGCGGGAGATCCGCCGCATGCACGGCGACGATCTGGTCTCCATCGAGGAGAAGCTCTTCGACTTCCTCTCCGGCTGGCTCGGCGGCCCGCCCCTTTACGTCCGCAAGTACGGCCACCCCATGCTGCGCCGCCGACACCTGCCCTTCCCCATCGGCGAGCGGGAACGCGACCAGTGGATGTTCTGCATGAGACGCGCACTGGAGGAGACAGAGATGGAGGAGGCCCTGCGCCGTGAGCTCGAGCTCCAGTTCCGGCGCATGGCGGACCACATGATCAATCGCCCCGGAAAGAGGTGAGAGTGTCGGCCACAAATACGAAGAGGCGCCCGCGAGGGGCGCCCTGGACGGACCGGACTGCGCCGGTTCGGGGGAAGATGGAGGCTGGGGTCGGAATCGAACCGGCGTACACGGCTTTGCAGGCCGCTGCATAACCACTCTGCCACCCAGCCGGACAAGACAATGGGGACGGGCAGCGACCCGTCCCCATCCTGGTCGAGGGGGTCAGCCCGCGAACGGCGCGGACTGCCGGAATCTGGAGCGGGAAACGAGACTCGAACTCGCGACCCCAACCTTGGCAAGGTTGTGCTCTACCAACTGAGCTATTCCCGCATGTTTCGAACGAGGGGATATTGTATTCAGTGACGGTTCCGTGTCAAGCGCCGCGTACCCGAAACACCCCCTTCATCCCGGCGGGAAGGGCGCCCGGAGACACCTCACGAATGCTCGTCGATCCACGCCATCTGGATCGCCTCGAGGATCTTCTCGTTGGAGTGTTCGGGATCGTCGCCGAACGCCTCCAGTTCGCAGACCCAGCGGTGCAGATCGGTGAAACGGAGGTACCGGGGATCCACGTCGGGGTGGCGCTCCTCCAGTTCGATGGCGATGTCGAGCACGTCGGTCCACTTCAGGCTCATGGCGCAGACTCCTCCTGGGTCAGTGGTTCTCGGAGACCATGTTGATGGTGTACTTGGGGATCTCCACCACCAGATCCTCGTCGTCCACCACCGCCTGACAGCTCAGGCGGGAATCGGGCTCCAGCCCCCACGCCTTGTCGAGCATGTCGTCCTCGGTCTCGCTGGGCTCCTCCAGCGAGTCGTAGCCCTCCCGCACGTAGACGTGGCAGGTGGTGCAGGCGCACGACTTCTCGCAGGCGTGCTCGATCTCGATGCCGTTGGCGAGGGCGGCATCGCAGATGGTGGTGCCCGGTTCCGCCTCGATGACAGCCCCCTCGGGACAGAGCTCCTCGTGGGGCAGGAAAATGATCTTGGGCATGCGGTCTACCTCCGGCACGGGGCCTCTCCCCGGCGCTGACTATTCGAATTCGTCCACCGTATGGCCGGTCATCGCCTCCTGGATGCGGGCATTCATGCGCCGCTCGACGAAACCGGCACAGGCCGCTTCCAGGGCCTCGATCGCCCGCTTGATGGCCTGCGGGTCGTCGCCGTCACGCAACTCCGCCAGCCGGGCGCGGGCCGCTTCCACCGCCTCCCGCTCGTCGGCGGGCAGGAAGCGCTCGCCATCCTCGGCCAGCGCCGCATCGAGGGCCTCGAGCACCCGGTCCGCCTCCACCTGCTGCTCGCGCAGGCGCCGCGCCTCCAGGTCCTCCTCGGCGTGCTCCAGCGATTCGCGCAGCATGCGCTCCACCTCCGCATCCTCGAGGCCATAGGAAGGCTTCACCTCGATGCTCGCCTCGACGCCGGAGGTCTGCTCCCGGGCGGTGACGCTCAGCAGGCCGTCGGCGTCCACCTGGTAGGTGACGCGGATGCGCGGCGCACCGGCGACCATGGGGGGAATGCCACGCAGGGTGAAGCGGGCCAGCGACCGGCAGTCGGAGACCATCTCCCGCTCCCCCTGCAGCACATGGATGGTCATGGCGGTCTGGCCATCCTTGTAGGTTGTGAACTCCTGGGCACGGGCCACCGGGATGGTGGTGTTGCGGGGAATGATCTTCTCCACCAGGCCGCCCATGGTCTCGATGCCCAGGGAGAGGGGCGTCACGTCCAGCAGCAGCATCTCGCCGTCGGGCCGGTTGCCGGCCAGCAGGTCGGCCTGCAGAGCGGCGCCGATCGCCACCACCTTGTCGGGATCGATCTCCACCAGCGGAGGCCGGCCGAAGAACTCCCCCACCTTCTCGCGCACCCGCGGCACGCGGGTGGAGCCCCCCACCATCACCACCTCGCGGATCTCCTCCGCGCTCACCCCGGCGTCGCGCAGGGCGCGGCGGCAGGGGGAGAGGGTCTTGCGGATCAGCGGGTCGATCAGGGTGTTGAGGCGCTCCCGATCGAGGGTGCCGTGCCAGGTGGAGCCGTCCTCCAGCTCGATGGCGAGCGGTACCTCCCCGGCGCCGGTGAGGGCCTCCTTGGCGGCCCGGGCGTCGCGCATCAGACGGCGGAGCTGGTGGTGACCGGCGTCGTCGGGGATGCCCGCCTGCTCCATGATCCAGGCGGCGATCAGGCGGTCCATGTCGTCCCCGCCGAGGGCCGTGTCACCGGCGGTGGAGAGGACGTGGAAGACCCCCTTCTCGAGGCGCAGGATGGAGATGTCGAAGGTGCCTCCACCCAGGTCGTAGACGGCGATCACCCCCTCCTCGGCCCGGTCGAGGCCGTAGGCCACCGCCGCCGCGGTGGGTTCGTTGAGCAGCCGCAGCACGTTGAGACCGGCGAGCCGGGCGGCGTCCTTGGTGGCCTGGCGCTGGGCGTCGTCGAAATAGGCGGGGACGGTGATCACCACCCCGGTCAGTTCACCGCCGAGGCTCTCCTCGGCGCGCCTCCGCAGCACCTTGAGGATCTCCGCCGAGATCTCCACCGGACTCACCTCGCCGGCGGAGGTGCGGATCCGCGGCACCGCCGAATCGGTGTCGACGAACTCCCAGGGAAGGCGGTCGGCCAGGTTCTTGAGATCCTCCACGCCGCGCCCCATCAGGCGCTTCACCGAGGCGATGGTGTCCAGCGGGTGGGTGGTGGCCCTCTCCAGCGCCTCCCAGCCCACCAGCGGCGGCCCCTCCCTGCGGTAGTGGACCACCGAGGGCAGCAGGTGGCGCCCCTGCGCGTCGGGCAGGGTGTCGGCAACCCCGCTGCGCACCGTCGCCACCAGGGAGTTGGTGGTCCCCAGGTCGATGCCCGCCGCGAGGCGGTGCTGGTGGGGGGCCTCGCTCTGCCCCGGTTCGGAAATCTGCAACAGCGCCATGGGTGATGTTCCAGTGTCTGTCGGTGTGCGCGGGCCGGGCCGGCCGGCCCCGCGCGATGGGTCCCCCGCCGCCGGCCGTGACCGGGGCGGGAGGTTCAGATCTCTTCCAGTTCCGCCTCGAGTGCCTCGGCCTCCTGGATCAGCTTGCCGAGGAACTGGAGCTGGAGGATCAGCCCCTTGGCCTCCTCCGGCGCCCCCTCGCCGTCCAGCAGCTCACCGAGACGGGCGATGATCCGCCGCCGCTCGGCGCTCACCTCGTCGAGGATCCGGCCGGTCACCTCCAGGGGATCGGCCGCCTCCCGCGCCCCGCCCAGGGCCTCGCGCCACTCCATCTGCTGCATGAGGAAAGCGGGGTCCATGCGGGTCTCGTACTCGTCCTCCCACTCCAGACCGCGCAGGGCGAGCAGGTGCCGGGCGCGCCGCAGCGGGTCGCGCAGTACCTGCAGCGCCTCGTTGAGGGCGACGCTGCGCTGCATGGAGAGGCGCCGCTCCGCATCGGAGGCGGAGGCGTACCGGTCGGGATGGACCGCCTGCTGAAGGTCGCGGTAGCGACGCGTCAGCTCGTCGAGATCGATGGCGAATCGGGGTTCCAGACCGAACAGGGCGAAGTGGTTGGTCTCGGCGCTCATGGTGACTCCCTGCCCCCTCCCGGCATCCGGGGGGCGGCGACTGCGGGTCCGGTGCGCGCGGCCGGGGGGCGGGAGCCGGCCGGTGCAGGACGGGAGAGGCGGTCGGGGCGCGGCCTCACACGGTGAAGCTCTCGCCGCAGCCGCAGCTCTCCTTGACGTTGGGGTTGTTGAACTTGAACCCCTCGTTGAGTCCCTCGCGGGTGTAGTCGAGCTCGGTCCCGTCCAGGTAGAGGAGACTCTTGGGATCGACGATCACCTTCACCCCGTGGCTCTCGAAGACCTGGTCCTGCTCCTCGATGGTGTCGGCGAACTCCAGCACGTAGGCCATGCCGGAACAGCCGGAGGTCTTGACGCCCAGGCGCAGACCGACCCCCTTGCCCCGGTTCTCGAGGAACTTCTTGACCCGGTCGGCAGCCTGTTCGGTGAGTGTCACGCCCATCCCGGATACCTCCCCCTCCGCCACCTCAGGACTTCTTGTCCTGCTTGGCCAGCAGGTCGTCGATGGCCGACTTGATGGCATCCTCCGCCAGAACCGAACAGTGGACCTTCACCGGAGGAAGCTCCAGCTCCTCGGCGATGTCGGTGTTCTTGATCTGGCGCGCCTCCTCCAGGGTCTTGCCCTTCACCCATTCGGTGAGCAGGGAGCTGGAGGCGATGGCGGAGCCGCAGCCGTAGGTCTTGAAACGGGCATCCTCGATCACCCCCTGGTCGTTGACCTTGATCTGCAGCTTCATGACGTCACCGCAGGCGGGGGCGCCCACCATGCCGGTGCCGACGTTGGGCTCGTCCTTGTCGAAGGAGCCCACGTTGCGGGGGTTCTCGTAGTGGTCCAGGACCTTTTCGCTGTAAGCCATGACTGGTGTTCTCCTGAATGCCTTGCCGATGGGGTGACGCGGGCGGCGTCAGTGGGCCGCCCACTGCACGGAATTGAGATCGACCCCCTCCTGGTACATTTCCCACAGCGGCGACAGCTCGCGCAGCTTGGCGACCTTCTCGCGGACCAGGCGGATGGCATACTCCACCTCCTCCTCGGTGGTGAAGCGACCGATGGAAAAGCGGATGGAGCTGTGGGCCAGTTCGTCGTTGCGGCCCAGCGCCCGCAGCACGTAGGAGGGCTCGAGACTCGCCGAGGTACAGGCGGACCCGGAGGAGACCGCCAGGTCGCGGATCGCCATCATCAGCGACTCGCCCTCGACGAAGTTGAAACTGACGTTGAGATTGCCGGCCACCCGCCGCTCCAGATCGCCGTTGAGATAGACCTCCTCCATGTCGGAGAAGCCCTCCCAGAGGCGGTTGCGCAGGGCGAGGATGCGGGCGTTCTCGCTCTCCATCTCCTCACCGGCGATGCGGAAGGCCTCGCCCATGCCGACGATCTGGTGAGTGGCGAGGGTACCCGAACGCATGCCGCGCTCGTGGCCACCGCCGTGCATCTGTGCCTCGATGCGAACCCGCGGCTTGCGCCGCACATAGAGGGCGCCGATCCCCTTGGGGCCGTAGATCTTGTGGGCGGAGAAGGACATCAGGTCCACCTTCAGGGCGCGCAGGTCGATGGGCAGCTTGCCGGCGCTCTGGGCGGCGTCCACATGGAAGAGGATGCCCCGGTCGCGGGTCATCTCGCCGATCGCCTCGATATCCTGGATCACGCCGATCTCGTTGTTGACGTGCATGATGGAGACGAGGATGGTCTCGTCGCGCAGCGCCGCCTCCAGCTTGCCCAGGTCGATCAGACCGTCGGGCTCCGGGTCGAGATAGGTGATCTCGTAGCCCTCCCGCTCGAGCTGGCGACAGGTGTCGAGCACCGCCTTGTGTTCGGTCCGGCAGGTGACGATGTGGTTGCCCTTCTTGCGGTAGAAGTGGGCCACTCCCTTGATCGCCAGGTTGTCGGACTCGGTGGCACCGGAGGTCCAGACGATCTCGCGCGGATCGGCACCGACCAGCTCCGCCACGTCGGCACGGGCGCGGTCCACGGCCTTCTCCGCCTCCCAGCCGAAGGCGTGAGAGCGCGAGGCGGGGTTACCGAAGATGCCGTCCCTGGTGAGATAGCGGCACATCTCTTCGGCCACCCGCGGATCCACTGGCGTGGTGGCGGAGTAGTCCATGTAGATCGGCAGTTTGATGTCGCTCACGTATCGAGACCTCTCATACTTATCGGGTGTCCACCGGTGGAGGCGGAACACCCCTGAATTCAGGGTGTCACTCCGGCCCTCAGGCCGTACCGGTTCCGGTCGTGCGGGGCGAACCGACGGTGACCGCAATCTCCTTCCCGTCGTCCTGGCGGGCCGCCACCTCGCGCACCCCGCGCCGGGACATGATCTGCTGCAGACTGATGCCGGCAAGGAAGTCGTGGATCTGGTTGCTGAGATCCACCCACAGCTCGTGGGTCAGGCACTGTTCGTCGTTCTGGCAGTTGCCCAGGCCGCCGCAGCGGGTGGTGTCGGTATTCTCGTCCACCGCGGTGATGACGTCCGCCACCACCACCTGGTCTGCCGGCCGGCTGAGGGAGTAGCCCCCACCGGGGCCGCGGGTGCTCTTGACCAGGCCTGCGCGACGCAGCTTGGTGAAGAGCTGTTCGAGATAGGAGAGGGAGATCCCCTGTCGCTCGGAGATGTCCGCCAGCGAAATCGGCCCGTTGTCGTAGTGGATGGCCAGATCGAGCATGGCGGTCACGGCATAGCGGCCTTTGGTTGTCAGTCTCATTGCGTCATCCAGGTATTGTGACTAGAATGGCGGGTCGGGAGCAGCAGGTATCCGACCGATCTCCTCGGGATTATACATAACCGAGTAATTTAGTCAACTTTTCTCCTCGCCACCTTCCGTCCCCTCTCCACCACTTTCGCTCACCGCGCTGCTGATCTCGCAGGGGCCGATCTCCGGCAGCTCCTTCTCCTGGATCTCCGCGCCCATCTTCTTGATCGCGCCGCACATCTCCTGCAGCCGCTCGTCCATGACGTGCATGTGATCGAGCATGCAGTTGATGGCGTTGGCCACCGGGTCCGGCATCTCCCGGTGCATGCCGTAGGCGTCGAAGCCGATCTTGCGCGCCATGGCCGCCCGCCGCTCCTCGCGCTCGTCCTTCTCGCCGGGGGCGGCGGTGACGATGCGACCGGGGACACCCACCACCGTGGCACCGGCCGGCACGTCCTTGAGCACCACCGCGTTGGAGCCGATCCGCGCCCCGTCGCCGAGGGTGATGGGACCGAGGATCTTGGCCCCGGCCCCCACCACCACGTCGCGACCGAGGGTGGGGTGGCGCTTGCCCTTGTTCCAGCTCGTGCCGCCGAGGGTGACGCCATGATAGAGGGTGCAGTCGTCGCCGATCTCGGTGGTCTCGCCGATCACCACCCCCATGCCGTGGTCGATGAAGAAACGGCGGCCGATGCGCGCTGCGGGATGGATCTCGATGCCGGTGAACCAGCGGGTGAGCGCGGAGAGCAGCCGGGCCAGCCACTTGAGGCCGAGGTTCCAGAGACCGTGATTGAGACGGTGCATCAGCACCGCATGCACCCCCGGGTACGTGGTGAGGATCTCGAAGCGGGTGCGGGCCGCAGGATCGCGCTCGAATACGCAGTCGATGTCTTCCCGGAGTCTCTCCAGCATCACTTGGCTCTCCGCTGCACGGCCGTGAGGATGCCGCGCAGGATGTTGAGTTCGGTGCGGTCCGGACGCGCCCGGTTGTAGAGGCGTCGCAGGCGCCGCATGAGGTGCCGGGGGTTATTCGGGTCGAGGAACTCGATCTCCACCAGCACCTCCTCGAGGTGAGCGTAGAAGCGTTCCATCTCGCCTGCGTCCGGCAGGTCATCCTCCTCCACCCCCGCCGGGGGAGCATCGGCGCGCAGCACCGCCTCGCGGATCTCCCAGGCAACGAGCTGCACGGCGCTGGCCACGTTGAGGGAGGCGAAGTCGGGCACCGTCGGGATATGCACCAGATGGTGGCAGAGATCCAGTTCCTGGTTGGTGAGACCGTTCCGCTCCCGACCGAAGACGACCGCCACCTCCCCGAACGCCGCCTCCGCCACGGCCCGTTCCGCACACTGGCGGGGGTCCAGTTCGGGACAGGCGAGGCGGCGCCGACGGGCGCTGGCCCCCACCACCAGCCGGCACCCGGCGATGGCCGAGGCGAGGCTCTCGTGGACCTCGGCGGCCACCAGGAGATCGTCGGCACCCGAGGCGCGGGCGGTGGCCTCGGCATGGGGAAAGCGGGCCGGATTGACCAGACACAGCCGCGACAGCCCCATCGCCTTCATGGCCCGGGCCGCCGCCCCGATGTTGCCGGGATGGGTGGTCTCCACCAGAACCACGCGGATCATCGCCCCCACCGCAACCTTGGCATCACCCCCCCTTTGCTGCCCCTGATGCAGGCGC